>NZ_JBFRCY010000868.1:0-2916 GCF_052113305.1 Terriglobus sp. YAF25 | reverse complement strand
GATCGTTGTCTTCTTCCACTCAATTGACACGGGAAGCCCCACATGAGTGCAAGAGTTCCGTTAACGCGTCCGAGCCCCACCGGTTTCGTTCTTCGGCAAGTTCATCCCACCGTCTATACATGTTCTCTACAGATGACAACGTAGCAAACGGGCTAGCTAAGTTTTGATACATCCCCAATGGGGGACGAGGAGTATTCTCCCTTCCGACGCGGAATGATAAAACCTCATCGATGAGTATTCGTTCCACTTTAACGATCGTCTTTTGCACTTCATCAAGCTGAGAGAGATTGATCCCTTTCCATACAGTCCCATCACGCTCAAAGCTATCAGCCGCATGTGCGATGAATTTGTTGCGCAAGTCGTTGAAGTCACGAATCGATGGCGAAGAGAGCCAATGTTCGAGTTCCTTGAAGAAACTTTCAGAAATCACGTCGCTACGGCTGCGCTTGTCAGCAGATACGCCAGACAATCTATCGAACGTCTCATGAAGGTGAAGAGCCATGATCCATTTGCCATTACCCGGGGCATGCAGGCCGAAGATTGTTGTCATAGGGTCGTCCTGATCTGCGTGCTTGACCCAAGCAGCCGGATCGTAGGGAGTACCATCTCCAGAAACGTATACTTCACGGGTTATTTTCTTGCGATGGTGCCTCACATCTTTCAGTAAGCGAAATAGTGAAATTACATTGTTGCCTTTATCGAGGAGACGGAGGATTGCGAGTATTTGAGTTGCAATGAAGCCGCTATCTAGGAGAAACGAAAGAGCTCCATTTTGAGATGCCAATGGAATTCTTTGGTCCGTTCTAGCGCTAGCCACCGTGCGATACACCAAGTCGTTGAAGAGCATTAAGTGAATTTGATGCTGGACACTATGAGGTTCCTCCGGTGCGGATTCGTACCACTTCATCCACTTGCTCCACAGTTCGCGGAAGGAATAAAGGTTTGGCTTATCGACGACATCACATTCGTTGACTGRAATGTTGAACCGGTGCGCAGAAATACGTATGGCATCTACGGGAGTAGTTGTCATGAAAAGCCTCTATTGGCCGCCACCATAGTAAGGACGGGAACTGTGGGATGAGCTATAAGATCCGCGAGAGCCGCGGGCCCAGGCTGGCATAGTGATCGGAGAGATTCCGAGCAGGCAGGTAGAAAAGAGGTGCAGACGCTTCATGTGCTTCCTAAAGTGAGAATTTGGGTGTGAGAACGGTACCTCCTTCCGTGGAAGGAGGGTAGTGCACTGGTGAAAATTTGTCGCCTCTGTCGGTACTTTAACGTAAGATTGTAAGCCACATGCGCCGCACCACTGCTGCCCAGTTCATCGCTATTTCTGGCACGTATCGAGCTTGACGCTAACCTTATGCCTGTCAGGTTCAGCCCACTCCGCACACATCGTGAGCGCGGGAAGTCTTACATCGTTGTGGATCCTGAGCTTGCCTATGGGCGACCCACGATCAAAGGTACTGGTATTCCTGCAGAGATCATTGCTAAGAGAAAGGGAAGCGGCGAATCGGAGGCACGCCTAGCCAAGGATTACCGCATACCACTGCGTGCCGTCCAAGAAGCGGTCAAACATTTCCCGCAGCGTAAAGCAGCCTAGATACCGATATTTCACAGACCGGAATCTTGGTTCGTACTTCTTCCCCGAACAGCTACGTAAGGCGGGGATAGATTTGGTCGTGCACGATGACATCTATGGGCCTACAGAGCGGGACCCCTGGATTTTCTACGAATGCGGGATCAAAGGTTTGGTCGTCATAACGAGCGACATTGAGTTTAGGAAGTCGTTCCCCCACATGGCTGCGATCACAATCGCACAAACCAGCGTGGTTGCCTTCACCAACAACCATTACAAATCAAATGTTCGTGGCGCAGCTTTCATTAAAGCGTTGCCAACGATTGAGCGAACCCTAGGAAACCACAAGCGTAAAAACATAATTGCTGTCGTGGGTACCAATGGTGCTTTTCGCCTGTGTGAAGAGTCACCCTTACCTTCACGGAAGAGCTGTGACGCTAGAGACTGGGATAGTTTTGAACGAGTATGCAAGGAAGCAGGAAGACTTTTTCTCACACCAAAGCACTAATCCCAAGGGCTCGTTAATCTTGATTGGCATGAAGGTACAGGCGAGCAAAAAGCGGCAATCCTCTATGTTCAACAATTGTGAGATATTCTCTTGATCGGTGTGGCAGCTTGGGTGATGCGGGCGCTCCGCTGTTTACCTACCGGTCGGCGTTTTCAGCCACTCTTCCAGTTGCCCGGTCAGGCGCAGTGCGCTGATCTGTGCTTCGCGAAGCTGCCGGTCGGCATCCAGAAGATCAAGGTATTTCTGCCGTTCCTGAATGAGCGCATTTTGCTCATCTTTCGGAGATGGCGGAGCGGCGCCATTGCCGGATCCGTTATTCAATTGAATCCGTAGCGCGTCAAGCTGTTGTCCGGCAATCTCACGCTCCAGCGCAGCGATCTCGCTTTTTGCGTTCAGCTCCGCGAGTGTGTTAATTGTCTTCACGCGTCCTTCCAGGAAATCAAGCTTCACACGATCCGCGTCGGACTGCGCGTGTAATGCGTCGGCCAGTGATTCCTTTGCCTTGGCACGTAGCTGAAGTTGGAAGATAGGGAGGTCCACCACCGTTCCCACGGTGAAGTTATCTGTGCGGAACGAACCGGGTTTGTAATAGTCCTGATAGTTATTGAACGTCGCGTAGCGGTCGTATTGAAAATTAAAACTGACACGTGGACGATATAGCTTTCTTGCATCTCCAAATGCAACCTGGAATTTTGACCGCGCGTTGACGTACGCCGCCTGAATTGCCGGCATGTATTCACTATCGCTCCTTAGTTTCGGAGCCGGAGGTGACGGAATGCTACCGGAAACGATGGAGAGGCCTTCAGCCGGCAGTCCTGTCAGATTCGCAAGG
>NZ_JBFRCY010000867.1:0-2688 GCF_052113305.1 Terriglobus sp. YAF25 | reverse complement strand
TTGCTCACCCGCAGCGAACGTTTCCGTTCCCACGTGTACGAGGCGCGCCTGCCTAAGCAGGAGACGCAACAGCGGCTTGCGGGCAATCTGCTGAACCGTGCCTTTGAAGGCTCGGCTTCTCACCTGGTGCTGGGTGCTCTCTCTTCCAAGCCGGTCTCCGCGAAGGAACTCGCTGAGATCCGGCGCATCCTCGACGACTTTGAAAGGGGATCGAAATGACTACCGGCCAATATCTTGCTCATGTCTTCGGATGGACGCTGCTTCATTTCTGCTGGCAGGGAACGCTGATCGCGCTTCTGTTGGCCTGTGTCCTCGCGTTGCTCTCGAAGCATTCCCCGCAGCTTCGTTATGGTGTTTGCTGCGCGGCGCTCGCACTGAATCTTGTCACGCTTGCGTTTACATTCGAACGCGTCGCTGTGAATGACGCGGGTCGCCTGCGGCATGCCGTCATAAATGCAAATGGATTGTTCGGAGGCGCGCCGGAGGATCTGATCCAGGTTACCCCATCGCGGTTGGATGAGCTCGAACAGGCGCTTGATCATTCGTTGCCGGCAGTTGTCATGGTGTGGAGCCTCGGCTTTGCGCTCTGTCTCGCTCGTCTGAGCCTGGGACTTGCCGCAGCGAGACGTCTGAGGCTGACCGGGACGATGCCGGCATCCACGGAAGAGACGCATCTATTTCTTGCTCTCCGCGAACGTATCGGCATCGATCGTTCCGTCGGGCTACTTCGTTCGGTCGCGGTGCAGGCGCCGGCAGTCGTGGGTTGGCTACGTCCCGTCGTCCTGATTCCGGTGGGGGCGCTGGCCGGTCTCTCTCAGCTGCAGGTGGAGGCGATTTTTGCGCATGAGCTGGCGCATATTCGCCGTCACGACTATCTGGTCGGAATCCTGCAATCCATTGCTGAATCGCTGCTTTTCTATCATCCGGCCGTCTGGTGGATCTCGCACCACATCCGCAAAGAGCGTGAGCTCTGCTGCGACGATCTTGCGGTCTCCTGGACCGGCGATCCGGTCCTCTATGCACACGCGCTCTTTCAGCTTGCAGCACAGCGCTCCAATTCACCTGCAATCACACTCAGTGCCAACGGAGGCTCTCTCACGATGCGTATCCGCCGTCTGCTCAACCAAAACAACCCGCCTGCTGTTCAACCCTTTGCCGCACTCTCTGTGCTCGCACTCGCGTTTGTTGTAGCGGGTGTCTGCTTCAGCAGCGCACAAGCTCAGCACTCACCCACGGCAGTCGATCGGCTGAACATGATCCACGCCATCACCGGTGTGCATTCTGTCATCGACACTGCCTCCAAAGAGAGCAGCGATCTGATGGTTGCAAAGGTCGCTCAGCCCGCACAGCCGCTGCTTCCTACCGCTGACTTATCGATGCTCGCTGTGGCTGATCAGAAGGAACAGGAAAGGGCATGGCTTTGACGAGAAGGCAATCGAAGCGGTCCGCAAATACAAGTTTCAGCCGGCAACAAGGTACGGCCTTCCAACGGTAGCCGAGCTGAGGGTGGCAGTGGACTTCCGATCCTACTAGAGTATTTTCCTTGTAGGTGTGGGCGTTTTTCGCAATGGAAACGCCGCTTCACGCCTCTTCCGGAATACCCGGTACCAGGGAAAATGCTTAGAAATCCTCTTGGCTTCGGGACGGCTTGTGCCGTCCCCTTTTCTTCTACCGCCAGTTAGTCTAAAAGAGCAGAATTTTTCCTTGAGAGCCGCCTCCATGCTCGGCCATGCGATGTGCTTCGGCTGTCTCGGTGAGTGGCAGTTCGGTACGGATAGGAAGTCGAAACTTCCCATCTCGAACGTCGTCAGCGAACTCCCGTACCTTGGATGGATCGGGAACGGCCATCATGGCATTGACGGTAATGGCTGGAAACTGTTGCGCATTTTTCGGCGGACCGACGACACTGCCGTACATCCCGCCACTTTTTATCTTTGCGATCAGCTTTGTGGCGACGTCTCCGCCAATGGTGTCGGCCACTGCATCGAGCGGCGGCAGGTTCCTGAGTGCGTTTTCATCATCGAGAGCGACGACACCGTTTGCGTTCAATCCCAGAGCCGCTTCGATCTGAACCTTGCGCACGCCTGCAAGAACGGTTGCTCCTGCCTTCCGGGCAGAGTGAATCGCGGCGCGTCCAACACTGCCAAGGGCGCCGGTGACGAGCACTGTTTTTCCGGCATGAATCTTTGCCGCACGACGGACCAACTGGTCTCCGGTGAGTGAGACTAACGGCAACGCCGCTGCCGCAACCGGGTCGACTCCATCGGGCAGGTGAGTCACATCATTTGCCTTAACGATGACCAACTCGGCATAGGTGTGCCAGGCTATCGCCAGCACCTTCTGGCCGGGTTCGAACTGTGTCACTCCCGGTCCAGTCGACTCGACGATTCCACTGAGATCTCGCCCCAGAATGGCAGGGAACTCCAGCGGGAAACGCTCTTTTGCTGCACCGCTTCGCATCTTGTAGTCGATTGGATTGACGCTGGTGGCGAGCAGTCGAACCAGAATCTCGCCTTCTCCGGGCACCGGATCAGGAACTTCCTCCAGAACAAGTTCCTCGGGACCGCCATACTTATGAATGCATACTGCCTGCATGTCGGCTGTTCTCCTTTCGATCGAATCGATGTTGTCGTACAAGTGCCAAAGATATAGAGCATTTTCCCTGTTGCCGGGTAGCCCGAAAAGGGG
>NZ_JBFRCY010000866.1:0-1690 GCF_052113305.1 Terriglobus sp. YAF25 | reverse complement strand
AAACTGTCTCGCGCTGGTGGTCAGGTGTGATTCGTTCTATCCGAATTTGTCCCGTCTCCGCCGAAGGAGCCGGCCCGCCGGCATCTTCTACAAGAGAGGAGACGGTAGTATTTCCTTTCAACTCATAGATGGCGGGGCGTTTGACGGCTCCGTCGATCCACACCTGAGGTCCGGAAGGGGGAACGAGCAGTGTATCGCCGGACTGCATCCGGATCTCAGACCGGACGCCGTGCAGCAGGAAGTCATAGAGATCGATTTCGTCCAGCAGGCGTGTACCGCGATAGTGCCGCAGTATTCGCAGCGATCCAACTGCGGTAGGGCCTCCGGCGGCATAGAGTGCGCTGAGTGGCGAGGAGACTGAGGTCAACTCGTAAGCTCCAGGACGCTGCACATCCCCGACGACATAGATGCGGATGTTGCGGGGACGCGCAACCGAGAGCTCAACCTGAATGTCACGGAACTGCGTCCGAAGCCGGTCTGTCACCAGAAGCTTCGCCTTCTCCAGCGAGATCCCTGCAACCTCAACGGCACCGGCTTCAGGCAGGACAATCGTGCCTTCGCGATTAATGGTGCGCTGAAGGTTTTGAGAGGCACTACCCCAGAGCGCAATGGTCAGGGTGTCTCCCACTCCAAGCACGTAATCCGGGCCAAGAGGCACATCGGCTGCGATATCGGGCGTAGTCTGTGCGTTCTGGCTGTTTCTACGGAGAAAGACGTCGGAACCAAATCGCTTGAGTGAGCGCGAGGATTGAGGAATCTGTGTGTAGAGATCGCGGAGCGATGCCAGGTTATACGGCGTATCGCGATGAAGCACACGCTCACGAGTACTCGGATCCTCCTGCCGTTCGGCGGTCTCTTTTTGTGTGACGGGCTCTTTCGGCGTCTTTCGTGTTGCAGTGCTACTGGATAGTAGATCCGCATTGTCTGTCACGTTGCCCGTAGACGGCTTCAGGTTTCGCTGACCCGCGTCGGCCGGAGAGGTTGTGCCAGGTGATTCAGCATCGGAGAGATAGCCGCGCGAGCGAAGAAAGGTAATGACATTGTTACGGAGCTCCGCATTGGTCTGCAGGCGCGTGTAGAGAGCCTGATCTGAGATCGAGTCCGGCTGGGTTGGATTGCCCTGTTGCGTCAGGTACTCGGCAATAACCGTTTTGACCTCGATCATCGCATCGGGATTGTCCTGTAGAACTCGCACTACTTCCAGATAGGAGGCGGAGCCCTCCTGCGTATTGGTGTCTGTCAGGGATTGGGAACGCGTGCTCTCCTGCTGCGTTGTCTGTGTGTCGTCCGTGCCGGCAGAGGAGAGAGTCTGTGCCGGCAGATGCGTGAACAAGCAGAAGACGCAGCAGCAGATAAGGACGAGCCGTTTCATTGCGTACTCCCTGAAAGAAACTGCCGCCATTGCATGGACGCCATGATGTAACGCGCTCCTTCTACCAGATGAAAGCGAAGACGAAAAAAGATATAGGGAATCTGCTGCCGTAACCGGTGTAGCTTAGCGGACAGGGAATCTTGCTCGGGTTTGCAGTTGATGGCCGGGGGAAGCCGGCGCGGAAGAAGTGCTCCCTGTACCGAGCGCCCCGCGAAGGCTTCTTTCCTGGTCAGTTCTTCTTCGAGAAGTAGATACAACTTGCTCCCAGGAAAGTCGGTGAGCAGGGCAGTGCGGCTGTAGTGCGTGATCCAGTAGCGT
>NZ_JBFRCY010000865.1:0-4030 GCF_052113305.1 Terriglobus sp. YAF25 | reverse complement strand
CATCACAGGCACCCGGGCAAAAATATCGGTCGTAAAACCCATATTCGAACTTCGCTCGAATCTCCCACCCATCGTTGTCACGATGGATGGGGCACCCAGAGTTGTGCTCTCGATCGGCTTACTTCCACCCACCGCCCAGCGCTGCATACAACTGCACCAGTGAGTTCGCTTCCTGCGATTGCGCCTGGGCCAACTGGAGCTGTGCATCGTAGAGGTTGGTATCCGTGGCCAGCACCTCGATGTAGCTGGTGTTGCCGCCGGCATAACGCAGACGCGCCAGGCGAACAGCATCCGCGGCTGAAGCTACGGCGCGTGTCTGCTCTTCCCTGCGGCTCTGTGTCTCCTTGTAGGCTGTGAGTGAGTTCGACACGTCCTTCAGCGCGTTCAGAATGGCTTTCTGGTACTGCACCACCATCTCCTGCTGCTGTGCCTGCGAGTACTTGTAATTACTGCGGATTCGCCCACCGGCAAAGATCGGCTGCGAGAGCGAACCTGCAGCGTACCAGTAAGCATTGCCTCCGTCGAAGATCTTCTGCAGCTGGTTGCTTGCGGAGCCTCCCATGCTGGTCAGCGAGATCTGTGGGAAGAACTGCGCTTTGGCCACACCGACACGCGCATTCGCTGCCATCAGGGTAGCCTCTGCCTGGCGGATGTCAGGACGGCGCTCCAGCAGCTCCGACGGCAGCCCGGTCGGCACTGCTGCTGGATGCGGCTGATCCTCGATCTTCTGTCCTCGCGCGACATCCTGTGGAGCGTGACCGAGAAGGACGCTGATGGCGTTCTCCTGTGCGGCGATCTGACGCCGAAGCTCCGGCAGGTTGGCCTTTGCCGTATACAGCAGCTCTTCGGCTTGTCTTGTGTCGGCGCGGGAGCCGGCGCCGTAGTTCTCCAACGACTGGGTCAGACGGAGCGAGTCCTCGCGTGCCTGGATGGTGTTCTTCGTGATCTCGAGCTGCGAGTCCAGGCTGCGGAGCTGGAAGTACGATGCCGCCAGTTGCTGGACCAACGCTGTCCGGGTCGCACGCTGCGCCCACTCGGTCTGCAGCAACTCGGCGCGGGCGGCCTCAGTCTGGCGGCGATAGTATCCCCAGAAGTCGAGGTTCCACGCAGCCGACGCGCTGAAGCCGCCACCACGGATGAAGTCGTTCTTCGTACCATCACTGTTCTGCGGAGCAAGGCCCTGCGGAAGCTGCAGTGCCGAGAAGCTGCCACCGGCGTTCACCGAAGGCAACTGCTGTGAGCGCACGATACCGACAACCGACTGAGCCTCCAGTACGCGTTGCGCCGCGATCTTGAGATCGAGGTTGTTCTTCAGCGCCTCAGCGATCAGCGCCTGCAGCGCAGGATCGGTAAAGATGCCCTCACTAAGCAGATCTCCCGGGCTTGCGACCAGCGACTCGCTTCCCTTCAGTCCGGCAAGGACTTCCACCTCTTTGCCCATGTCCTTACCAATGGTTACCGGAACAAAATGCACCTTCTGCCCGGCATCGACCGTCACCACGTGCATGCCCGCATGGTCGATGACAAGCGAGCTGGTGGGAATGATGAGCGACGTATGTTGCTGCGACAGGGTGAAGTGCACCTGCGCATACATGCCCGGCAAAAGCGAGGCGTCGTGGTTATCGACCTGCACCTCCGTCCGCATGGTGCGCGCGGCGTCGTTCAACGACGATGCGTTGCGAGTAACGGTGCCGGTGTAATCACGTCCCAGGCGCTCGGTGACATCGATGCTCGCCTTCTGTCCGTCGCGAATGTTGACCGCTTCGGACTGCGGCACGTCGACATAGATCCGCAGCATGTCGCTCTGCGCGATGCTGAAGAGCGGCCTGCTCTGAGCCGATGCGCTGACCAGGTCGCCGCGCTCCACATTGCGCTGCGTGATCACGCCGTCAAAGGGAGCCACGATGCGCTCGAAGTTCTGCATCTGCTGCAGCCGCGCCACGTTGGCCTGGTTCGCAGCCACGCTGGCCTCAGCCGCCGCGATATTGGCATTGGCAGCAGAGACATCCGCGACGCGCGCATTGTGATTTTGCACAGCACTATCCACAATCTGCTGCGAGATAGCGTGCTGCTCTCCCAGCGGGACATCACGCTCACGCGTCAGCCTCGCCAGTTCGGCATTGGCCTTCGCTTGCTCCAGCGCTGCGCGAGCCTGCAGCAATGCCGCCTGTGACTGGGCGAGGGTCGCTTTTGCCTGGCTCAACTGCTGATCGATCTCCGGCGAAGAGATCACCGCCAGTACCTGTCCGGCGCGTACCTTCGTGCCGATATCGACATTGCGGCGGTCGAGATAACCGTCCACGCGTGCATACAGGTTCGCCGTATACAGCGGCTCGCGCCGGCGCCAATCACTTTAGCTTTGCTTCTGGATTTCGCCTGGACGCGGTCGCGGGCGGGGGTTTCCTGAGTGCTGATCATGCGGCCTCCTGAGCTGGTTTCTTTCCGTGGATCAGAGTGAACATCAATGGAACAAAGAAGAGGGTTGCGAAGGTCGCCATACTGAGACCGCCGATCACGGCGCGAGCGAGCGGAGCGTTCTGCTCACCGCCTTCGCCCATGCCCAGGGCCATCGGCAGCATGCCGATGATCATGGCGCAGGCTGTCATCAGARTGGGTCTCAGTCGAGTAAAGCCTGCCTGCACAGCAGCGCCGACCGCCGTCTCGCCACCGACACGCAGTTCATTCGCGAAGGTGACCAGCAGAATGGAGTTCGCTGTCGCTACACCGATGGACATGATGGCGCCCATCAGTGAGGGAACATTGAACGTTGTCTGCGTGAGGAACAAAGCCCAGACGATTCCGCAGAAGGCTCCGGGCAGCGCGCAGATGATGATGAACGGGTCAAGCCAGCTCTGATAGTTGACGACCATCAGCAGGTAGACCAGCAGAGCGGCGAAGGTAAGACCGAGACCCAGGCGGGTAAAGGCCTCATTCATGCTCTCCACCTGACCGCGGACGACAATCTTCGTGCCCGGCGGCAGATGTGCACTCTCTTCCTTCACGATGCGGTTGACCTTCGACGCCACCGAACCCAGGTCGCTGTTCTGCGTGTTGGCGTAGATGTCATAGACCGGCGCGCCATTATGGTGGTTGACCACCACGGGCATGATGGCGGGTTTCAGCGTCGCCATATTGCCCAGCATCTCGGTGCGGTTGGCCAGGGTATGGATCGGGATCGGTGTGTTCTGCAGAGCATTAACCGAATCGATGCTGTATTGCGGTGTCTGCGCCGCAACGGCGTAGGTGATGCCCATCTTCGGATCGAGCCAGAAGTTCGGCTGCACCGCCGCGCTGGAGCTCAGCGAGATATACAGGCTGTTCGCCACGTCCTGCTGCGTGAGTCCGAACTGCGCCGCACGTACGCGGTCGATATCGAGATGCAGGTCAGGCGCATTCACCACCTGGTGCATGTGAACGTCGACTGCTCCGGGAACCGTTGCCAGCCGCTCGCGCAGATGGCGTGCGATCTCGTAGTTGGCCGGATCGTAACCCTGTATCTGGATATCGATCGGCGCAGGCAGACCGAAGTTCAGAATCTGCGTCACCATGTCCGCGGGCTGGAAAAAGAAAGTCGCATCGGGGAACTTCTTTGGAAGCTCCGCACGCAGCCGCTTGATATAGCCCTCGGTGGAGTGATGCTTCTCATTCAACGCGATCAGAACCTCGCCGTCGGCACTGCTGATGGTCGAGCCATCACCAAAGGCATAGTTGAAGGTCTCGGGCGTGAGGCCGATATTGTCCATCACCAGCTCGGTCTCATCCGCGGGAATGATCTTGTGGATCTCGTCCTCGACATGGCTGAAGACCACCTTGGTGCTCTCAATGCGAGTGCCGGGACGTGTGCGGACGTGTAGTTTGATCTGCCCGGCGTCGACGCTGGGGAAGAAGTCTCTGCCGATGAAGGGCAGCAGCACAAAGGCTGACAACATCACTGCCACCGAGGCAAACAAGGCGGCACGGCGATGAGCAAGGAAGCTCTCGAGTGCCGAGGTATAGCGATGTTGCAGCCAGGTGTAGCCCTGATTGAAGC
>NZ_JBFRCY010000864.1:0-1700 GCF_052113305.1 Terriglobus sp. YAF25 | reverse complement strand
CTGCAGAACCTCTTTGCGAATCTTTCGGCGACACTTTCCGCGTGGCTGACAGGAGCGACGCTGGCAGCGACCCACAGCTTTGGCGCAGCCTTCTCCATTGCGAGTGCGTTTCTGTTGACCGGGACAGTCTTTTATTGGTTCGTGATCAACGCTCGTGGACAGGTGACATGGACGCACGAGCCGGAAGCAATAGCTTCATCCGCTACRCAATAATCTAGAAATCACCTCGGCTCTGGGTGCCCCATGTCCCTCGGGGACATGGGTGTTCGAGCGAAGCTCGAATATGCACTTTTGTCATTTCGCAGCGATCGGGGTCCCCGGCCAGCTTCGCCGGCTGGGGTAAAGGGGAGCGGGAGAAATCTGCTTCTCTACCCATACCGTGCTGGTGGCGCTCTGCTGTCATAAGACGGTTCGCGCTTCGCGCGAATGCCCACGTCCCAAAAGCGGGACATGGGGCACCCGGTCGAGACATCCGAAACATTCTGCTTATACCGGTTTCTCCGGCCACTGATGTCGCGGATAGCGGCGCATCAGCTCTCGCCGCACCTCCGGATAAAGCCGCCGCCAGAAGCCTGCGAGGTCGGTGGTTGTTTGTACGGCGCGATGGTTCGGCGCCAGCAGATGCACCACCACTGGTGTGCGGTCTCTGCCGATGCGCGGCGTCTCCTGCATCCCGAAGAAATCCTGCAGCCGTGACTCGATCCACGGGGGTTTTCCAAGGTCGTAGTGCACCTTTGCCCAGCGCCCACCCGCGAGCTTCAGCTTCGCGGGAGCAACCTCATCCAGGCGGCCGGCACGCTGCTCCAGCAACGGCAGCAGATCTGTCGACGCGACCCTGCGTAGCTCCGCAAAGCGCTTGAGCCCATAACAGAGTTCGCGCAGCGCTCCTTCGATATCGATGCTCTCAACCCCGGCGAAGGCAATCCGCGCCTGCAGCTCAGCCAACGCTTCAGGATCGACAAAGCGTTCCACCCCAAGTAATACCGCCTCATGCGCGAGAACAGCAGCCGCCTCTTCTTCGTTTGCAGGGCCGCGTGATTCTTCCAGCACCAGCCCGTCGTACTCCAGTGAGCTGATCGCCTCTGCGCGTTCGCCCTGGCGATTCCAGACGACCTCGCGTTTCTCAAGGACGCGCTCCGGAAAGAGATCGATCAGCCACTCCGGTTCCATGCGCGCCGTCAGGCGAATCAGAGGAGCCCCACGCTCCTTGCGCTCCTCCGCATCGAGCGCCAGAAGAAACTCATACGGACGCGGCTGCCCAAAGACCTCAGCACCCATGCCGCCGGTAAGCATGACGGTATTACCGGAACGTCGCCGAGCCACACGATCAGGAAAGCCTGCCAGGACGCTGATCAGCACCGCATCATCATCGTGCTTCATCTGTTTCGCAGGACGGGCAGCTCGCTTCAACTGGTCGACCTGGCGGCGGACACGGTCGTCCATCGGCTGATCCATTGCTTCAAGGATGTCGCCTTTTTCGATCCGTACACCTGAGGCAAGCAATCCAGCAAGCGCGCATCCGCTCTCGCCAACGCCGCGGCGCATCGACTCCTGCACGACACGTGCGAGGCGCGGTTCCACCGGAAGCCTTGCGAGCTGCTTCGCGGACTCTCCTGTTGCGCCCAGGCGATCGAGCAACTCATTCGCAGCAGCAACAGCCTCTGAAGGCGGTGCATCGAGCCACGGGATCTGATCAATGC
>NZ_JBFRCY010000863.1:0-1703 GCF_052113305.1 Terriglobus sp. YAF25 | reverse complement strand
GTCTACTGGAGCCCACGGATAGCAGCCTTTCTGACGCCCTTCGCGAGCAGGTGCTCTCTGTCGATGAGACGAAGGAGGTCGCGGAAGCAGTGAGTGGTGCGCTCGCCGCCCTCCATGCCGCCGGTCTGATTCATGAGCACGTGGATGCAACCAACGTCTTCGCATCAGGAGAGGTCATCAAGCTGCGCAGCGACTGCTGCCGCGATTGCGTCGGCGATTTCGAAGCGGATACTCCTGAGGCACGCGAAGCTCTACGCCAGCGCGACGTTCACGACCTCGGCCTGCTGCTGCTTCGCTGCCTTGGCCTGGATGGGCAAGCGCATACATCCACACGGTTTCCAAAGCCATTCGATCGCATCATTCCGGGCGCGCTCAATGGAACGCTGAGGTCGGAAGATATCGTCGGCATCCTTCAACCGCCGAAGCAAACCCCCGTTGTCCCCGCGGCGCAGCAGGTTCCTGCAGCGGCAACGATGCCGCCGGCCGTCGCTTCAACGACAAGGGATACGGAGCCCACAATCTCTCGCCGGGTTGTTTCGCCCTCTACCCAGACTTCGTCTTCCATCCAGGCTTCGTCTTCCGTCCAGGCTTCGTCTTCCGTCCAGGATGAGCCAGTGCTCGCTCACAACAGACTCCCCTTCACGGAGGATGGCCCAGACTCGGACGCGACCGCGTCGCCAACGCCCGGCAGCGGCTGGGTGGGGAAGCGGCTCCAGATGGGGCTTGACGGTCTGCTTGAGCAATCGCGCCAGCACCTCGGCACCAAATCCATCGGCGCGGATCTGATACGACGGCTCAGGCCGATGAGGCCAAGGCCCATCAGCCGCAACGCCTATATCGCATCGGGTGCCGCTGCGGTCTTGCTGGGAGTAGTGATCTGGGCTGCCGGGGGTGGCAAGCACGAGGTCAACCAACAGGAGGCCAATAAGCCGGAGGTCAGGGAACAGCCCGCGCCGATCGTCCAAGGTCAACCGGCAACCTCGCAGACCACAGCTGCAAAGCAGACTGTTCCAAAGCAGACATCTGCACCGCCGCCGTCGTCTAAGCCCTCCGCCGTTCCTGAAGCTCACCAGGGACAGAACTCATTACTCGCCTCGAGCGAGCGGGCCGGTTGGCACGTCATCGCCTACACGTATAAGTATGAGCAGCAGGCCCAGGCACAGGCCATGAAGCTGCAGCGCAAATACGTGAGTCTCCATCCGCAGGTCTTCACGCCGACGGGACACGCACCCTATTTCGTAGCTCTGGGTAATCCGTCGAACGAGACAACTGCGATGGACCTCCGCAACCGCGCCCGGCAGGTTGGGCTCCCACGCGACACGTATGCTCGGAACTTCTAAGCTGTCTCAGCGCCGTTGCGCGGCGGCGCAACCATTTCGCACCGAAGGTGCGAATGCCTTGCTTAAGGGGACGGCTTTTAGCCGTCCCGTATTGAGTCCCGACGATATGCGGCTTTAGCCCCTGAGGTATCAAGGCTATGCCCTCAGCGGCTAAATGTGAAGTTTCAATAGGTTGTTGTCCATCTGACCGAGAACGGAGAAGCTGAATGTGACGAGCAAGCAGTATCTTCGGAGGCCAGATGGACTATCACCATCATGCCCGTTTGACAGTGCGTGGTCGAGAGCAACTGATAAAGCGGGTTTTGGAAGAGGGCTGAGCCAGCGCGAGGTGGCAGCCGAGCGCAGGCAGACGGTGGGCAAGTG
>NZ_JBFRCY010000862.1:0-1706 GCF_052113305.1 Terriglobus sp. YAF25 | reverse complement strand
AATCTGGTGTGGTTCGGCATTGCACTGGCGCTGGTCGCAGCGGTCTTCCTTGCGTATGTTCCTCGTTTGCCTTCAGCGGGCGGCCAACTTGGTACGAGCCTCACCAGCAGCGGATCACGCGGCAGCACGGGAAGCAGCAGCCGGCGGCTGCGGATCTTCGCCGTCATGCAGATTACTGCTTCGTTTCTTCTGCTGACCGGCGCAGCCGTATTGATGCGCACGCTC
This sequence comes from Terriglobus sp. YAF25, assembly GCF_052113305.1. Lineage (NCBI taxonomy): Bacteria > Pseudomonadati > Acidobacteriota > Terriglobia > Terriglobales > Acidobacteriaceae > Terriglobus > Terriglobus sp. YAF25. The sequence continues at coordinate 1,481 of NZ_JBFRCY010000862.1, read as the reverse complement.
TATACGCTCGAGAACACGCGGCCGCCTTTTGACACCTCGCGCGTTCTTGCCGTGAATCTGCCGGTGCTGACGTACGGCAGGACTCCTGAGCAGGTCCAGAACTTCTATCACGATGTTGCACGCCGCGTGAGCACTCTGCCCGGCGTGGATCATGTCTCCACAGGGTTCAGCGTTCCCTGGCGTGACGATCAGGGCCTCAACATCAGCTTCACCTTTGCAGCACAAGGCTCAACGCGCAAAAACGGCGTGGATGACTGGCGCGCAAAGTTCCGGTCAGTCTCGCCCGGTTATTTCGAAACGCTGGGTGTGCCGTTCCTTGGAGGCCGCGATTTCAGAGACACAGACAAAGCCGGCTCGGAGCGAGTGGTCATCGTCAGTCAGAGCCTTGCGAAAGCTCTCTTCCCCAATGGCGATGCGCTGAATCGCGAGTTGCACTGGACCGATGGCGTGATGAAGTTCGTTGGCATCGGTTATGAGCCGCGCCGCATCGTCGGCGTCGTGCCTGATATCGACGACGAGAACATCATTCCATCGCCTGCCATGACCGTCTACCAACCGACCGATCAGGAAGGCTGGCAGGGACGGCTCTTCGTGCGCACCCGGACCAATGATCCCTACGCGCTTGCACCTGCTATCACCCGCACGATTCATGAGATTTCAGCGGATCAACCGATCGAGAAGGCCAGCACACTGGATGACATTCGCGCCGAGGTGATGACACCTGACAAACTCAACGCCCTTGTCTTCGGTGGATTTGCGGCCGTCGCCCTGCTGATTTCAATTGTCGGCGTTGCCGGTGTACTTGCCTTCTCGGTAAGTGGGCGTACGCGCGAGTTTGGAATCCGCATTGCGTTGGGAGCGAAGCCCCAGAATATTCTCGCCGATGTTCTGTTGCAGGGGCTTGCGATCGCCGGCATCGGAGTCGGCGCCGGCATTATCTCCGGCATCGCCTTCGCACATGGGATTGCCATATACATCACGGAAGTACGTCAGCCAGGAATTCTTGCATTCATTTTGTCGGCCTTCGTCATACTGGCCGCAGCTGTAATCGCATCTGCCATTCCTGCCGCTCGGGCTGCGCGAGTCAACGCTGTAGAAGCGCTGCGCGCGGAGTAGACGTCAACCTAGTGTGGTGTCCCAGAAGTTCTTGTCATAATGTTGTCATCCTGAACGTTCGGGTCCCCAGCGAACTTGTTCGCTAGGGTGATTAGTGAAGGACCTGCTTTTCAACGCTTCGGATGGCAGGCTTTTCATGATTTATGTCGCGAACTTTAGACTCGCCACACTAGATGCAAGCCCTCAGCGGCTAAAGCCGCAATCTCCTTCTAACTCTGTGCAGCCTGGGAGATAGGTAACAGTTTAGACCGGGCAGATGGGTAACACTTTTTGCTCGGTAGGTTTATGTATCTGAGTTTTTTTGATTTCAGGTAGTGGTGGAGGCGGTGGGAATCTGGGAATTTCGGTTGTATGAAATTTCCAGA
>NZ_JBFRCY010000861.1:0-1707 GCF_052113305.1 Terriglobus sp. YAF25 | reverse complement strand
CGGGCCGGCGTGGGACAGATCGATGGAGGAATTGCCTCCGGTGGAGGCTGCCGTCGTAGAGGTGGAGTTGACCTGAATGCTACGGCTGGGGCCACCGCAGATCTTGATCGAAGGCGTGCCTTGCAGGGACAGAGAGCTCGCCATCGTTGGATGCGTGACAAGGATGGGAACCGGGGAGACTACGCTAACGATGGCCGCCGTGGCCGTTGCCTGCACTGTTGTCGCCGTCTGCCCGATCATGGCTACCAGAAACGTATTCACGTTTCGGCTCACCGTGGCGCGAACAACGTTCACTGGATAGCCTGTCGCCAGGCTTACTCCCGGTGCGCCGCTGGCGCCAGGAAAGTCGATGGTCACAGTATCGCTGGCAGAACCGCCAAAGCCATTATTGCGCGCATAGACGCAAGGTGTTTTAGCGTCGCTTGTGCCACAGGTGAAAGAGCCTGATGTTGAAAACGCGGCCGCACCTGAGGTATTGGTGCTGTTGAAGACACTCATCATACCCGCGGTAACGGCAGCGTCTGCTGCCGTCTGCGCCATCTGGCGTTGCGAATACAGATGAGATCCATCTATTCCCAGCCCAATGGCGCCGATCAAAAAGATGCTCATTGCAAGCGCGACGATGATTACCGCTTGTCCATCTTCCTCTTTGAATCGCATAACGTAACTCCTCAGAAGGTAATAATTCCCTTGCTGGTGCTCCCCATGGTTACATTCAGAATCGTGCTGAAGTACGGAATGAGTGGGTCGTAGGGATAACTCACCGTAACCGTCACCGCCTTACCTGCAACGTTGCTTCCGTTGGGGTAGCCCACCGTGACTGTCAGTTTGGTGGTGTCGACCAGGCCGGCGCTGGCGAAGTTATTGACGATGGTTGTGACTTGCGTGCATGTGCATGGGCTTCCCGGTCCACTTGGTCCGTCAACGCCAGATCCTGTCCGATCTCCACCGTGAACGATGGCATACCGTGCGCCGGCTCGAGCCGCATTCGCCACGGTGGTGTATACGAGCACCATCCTTCCCATCTCCACGACACCCGCCAACACGATGATGAACATGAAGGTGACCAGGCTGAATTCGATGAGGGTGCTCCCCTCATCTTTTTGCAAACGCCGAATGGCTTGAATTCTCATTGGATCGTCCTCATGACCGCCCGGCGATGGATCGTCGTCGGAGGCAGCGTCGCGTAGATGTGAAGAGAAGGGAACTGGAACGCGGAGATAAACGGAACGTAGGTATAGGTCACATCAATGCTGGTCAGCACATAACTCGCCGCCTCCGGATCGGATGGGGGCGTGGTGCAGGATCCAGTAATCGTTCCATTTTTATTGGTGCAGACGCTTACACTCAGGCTTGCCGCATTAGGGAGCGAGGAAGCATCCTGCTGAATGAGCGTGGTGATCTGAGTCGTAGAAGGTACGCCAGGTGCTCCCACTGAGGCTCCGCCAAGGATGGCATAATCGGCGCCGGCGCGAGCGGCATTCGCTACCCCAATCCATGCGAAGAAGAAGCCGCCGAAATTAACCAGGTTGACGATGAGCAGGAAGACCAGGGGCAGGACCAGGGCATACTCGATCAATGCCTGTCCGCGGTTTTCTTGGAGACGCTTCAGAAAGCGGCGGAAGGTCTTTCTGTCCGCACCTCCGGGAAGAGCCTCTCTGGTGAGGTCACGCGGGTTCTTTTCCGGTAGTACAAGGGTAGTACAAG
>NZ_JBFRCY010000860.1:0-1713 GCF_052113305.1 Terriglobus sp. YAF25 | reverse complement strand
CTGCGAGGCAAGCACGTCGAAGCCAAGTACATAGCTGTGGTCGCCCTCGTTATAGCCAGGGATACCGCGGTTCTTCGGAAACTTCTTCTTCGTATCGAAGATGCCCCGGACGTTCAGCAAACGCGGCCGCGTCATGATGTGGTCGATATCCAGGCCCCAGCGCTCGACGTAGTCGTTCACGGTGCGGTCGTAGAGGTTGAGAAGCATCGGATCTTCGATGTAAGCCGGATCGCCGGTCCAGACATACATGCGGTAGCAGCAGTCGACGAGATCGAAGTTCGAGGGCAGGTTGTACCAGAACTCCGCGTCGTCCTTGTAGTCCACGGGAGCCGGCCGGTTGAAGCGATCAATCTCCCAGTAGCTGCACCAGTCTTTGGAGTCGGAGAGGTGCTCGGCGAATCTGCGCAGCATGTTGAGATTGCATCGCGCCAGCCCGAGCATGTGTGCTCCAAGCGTCTGGTGGCAGGTATCGCGAATACAGAAAGCCTCGCGCCCGGGCTCAACGGCCTCATACCAGGGGCCGACAGGATCATTCTGGTCAAAGGTGTAGGCCATGGCCTGCGTCCTGGCCCACTCAAAGACTTCGACGAGCTTTGCGTTGGAGGAGGTGATCTCAAGTTTCGACTGTAGTTGCCCAGCGCCGGCTTTTACTTTGCTCGCTCCCGTCACTAACTGGGCGAGGGCGGAGTGCGAGGCGGGACCAAGCAGGCCTATCGCGGTAAGCATTCGACCCAGCTCGCGGCGCGTGAGGCGTTTGTGATCGGAAATCGGTTCTTTTGGCATGGATGACACTGGAAATCTCGCAGTTTGGAGAGCGCGATCATCATACATGTATCCGTATACATTCAGCATGCAGGCACGCGGGAAATGCCCCGCATGGGTATATTTTTTGCGGAGCATTCAAAGGCGGTGTGTCAGGAAATTTTGTATAAAGGCAGTGCTAGAGCATTTTCCCTGTTGCTGGGTATCCCGGCAAGGGAGTGCAGCGGCGTTTTCACTGAGGAAAACGCCCATAGATGCAAACGCCCTGTACTGCACCTACAGGAGAAATTCTCTATCGAGACGGCGACAGCGCCACCGCCGCTTCCGTGGTGAGCACGCGGAAGACGAAGGTCTCCTGAAGGTACAGCTTGACCGTGGACTCGGTGTGGCTGAGATAGCCGATCGAGACATCCTGTCCGATGGTGAGTTCGAAGTCGCCGCCGCGTGTCGTCATAACAAAGGCGCCTTCGATCGCCGGAGCCCAGATCAGGTTGCCGTCCACGATGCGCTTCACATGTTCGAGGACGGGATATCCGTGATCGCGAGTCTCGGCTAGCGCGGTGTATTCGTTTGCTCCCAGCAGGACGGAGTAGGGTCCGTTGACACCGACCAGCCGCAACTGGCTTAGCGCGCGCGCCACTGCATCCGGATAATCCCGAACATCGGCGGGCAGTATATCGATGGGATTGCTGGTAGCTTCGCGAACGCCCTGAATGCCCGCATCTTGATAGCCGTTGAAGATSGCGCGATCYTCGGCGAAYGCSAGCTTCTTCGCGGCGTCCTTCGCGGGCTGCCAGTCGGAGTTGTTGGAGCCGCGCTCCACATCGTCGATGTCCTGACGCGATAGTTCAAAGGGGACCCGCAGCTCGACCAGCGGCTTCACTTCGCGCTGGTTTGCGAAGATACCTTCCGCGGGAGCAGAGATCTGCTTCAGGTGTCCTGTTCCTACAC
>NZ_JBFRCY010000859.1:0-1720 GCF_052113305.1 Terriglobus sp. YAF25 | reverse complement strand
CCGCTGCGCTGCTTCCGTAATGGCCAGTGTCGAGTTCAGTCTGTGAAGTTCGGTAACGTAGCCATTGGCAAGATCGCTTGCGCGATGTGCATCACGGTCGGTGACGGTGATGGAGATCAGTCCATTCTTTTCCGCCTTGAAGACTGCATGGCCCTTCAGCGCCGCACGGGTATCCGCAAGTGTCTGCGTGTGATAGATCGAGCGCAGATTGAAGCGGTCGATCAATCGATCCGCAATCACATTGCTCTCCAGAATGCCGACGTAGAGGTCGCCCGGATTCTTGAACAGGCTTGCGGCGCCTCCGCCGGAGAATCCGGCAAGCGCGCCAAGTTGTCCACTTAGCGCCGCGGCCGAGGATTGTTGCTGCGCCGGGGGCAAGATCATGGCCTGGCCGGTGAACGTCGGCTTAAGCAGGAAGGCTACCAGGCAACTTGCTAAAAAGAAGACGAATGCCGTCAGCAGAATCACCCGCCAGCTCCGAGCCAACAGCAGCAAAGCATCCAACAGGTCAACGTTGCGTGGACTGGTCGTGATCGGCTCAGCTCCGGCTAGTAACTCCGAGCGTTCAAAATTTCCAGTACCCAGTGTCATATCCACTTCCCATCGTATCCCAGTCGATCGCTACAGCCTTCGCTTCCGTTGCCCTGGATCATACTCACTGAGGCACCTGCTCGGCCTTTGCATCCACCCGGCGTGCGGCCAGGGATGCCGCTTTTATCGCGGCAAAGATTTCCATCATGCGGGCCGCCCAGCTGTCCCAGTTCAACCTCGTCTCATACTCGTTGCGCGAGGAGATGCACAGTTCGCGGTAACGCCCCGGGCGATCCAGAACTTCGCGGATGCGCGCCGCATACTCTGCCGAGCTCGCGTCCGCCGGCAGGAGCAATCCATTGACTCCATCTTTGACCACACTCGAGATGCCGCCGGTGTCGCGGGTCACGGACGGCAGGCCGCAGGCCGAAGCCTCCCCAAACACAAACCCCCACGCCTCTGCCTCAGAAGGCACGATCAGAAACGTCGAGGTCAGCAAGAGACTCCGAAGTTCCAGTGCTTCCGCCGGATTGTCTTTGCGCAGGAAGGGAAGCACCCGCATCGCCGGATGACCGACACCTGCCGGAGGCTTGCAACCGCAGATCAGCAGCTCCGCCTTGACGCCGCTCGCAAGCAGCATCTTCAAGGTTTCAAGCGCTAGTGGGCCACCCTTCCTCTCCCAGCTCACACCGAGCAGAAGCAGCCGGCAAACACTCACATCCCGTTGTGCCAGGGCCTCGTCTCGCGTCGGAGGATCTTCCAGATTGGCGCCGTACGAGACCACGTGAAGGCGCGAAGCGTCGTATCCGTAGTCAGCTTGGAAAGATTTCGCGACCCAATCGGAAGGGGCAACGATTGCCGTTGCCCGTGTCGTTGCTTTTTTCTCGATCGTCGCTCCCTCGCGGTCAGTGAACGGCAGCAGGTTCGAGAATGAGTTGTAGTAAGACTTTCCCGAAGCAAATGTCATGTCCGTCAGGTAGACAATCGGCAGATTTGTCTTAAGATAGGCGATCTCGGTCGAAGCAAGCGGCGCATAGACAATGTCGTAGTCGCCATGTTTCAGGCGCCGGGCAAACTCCCGTCCAAAGGCCCGGGAAGCCAGCAGATTGTGATGCCAGTCATACGTCCGGCCCAACAACTTCGCAGCTCCATGGAGGTACCGTGCCGCCTTGAGCCATCGTGACGAGAC
>NZ_JBFRCY010000858.1:0-1722 GCF_052113305.1 Terriglobus sp. YAF25 | reverse complement strand
GTACTTCGATATCCTTGGCCATGATCTCCTCCGCGCTCATCATAGCCCTTAGACAATGAGGCCGAAGGATTCCGTCCGTTAATCCCCCAGCGCCGAAGCTTCCTTCAGATACTCAAAGCTCCGCTGCTTCGCCGCCGGGTCGCGGCTCTCGAGCACAGGCAGCATCAATGTCACGCACAGGCCTGGTCTCTCCGTCAGGTTCCGCGCCGAGATCGTGCCCGCATGCAGCGCCATTGCACGGCTGGCGATCGCAAGCCCAATGCCATAACCATCCTGCGTGTTGTGGCGCAGATTGCCCACTCGATAGAACGGCTTGAAGACGGTCTCCAACTGGTCCTCTGGAATTCCCGGTCCGCTGTCGGTCACGCACAGTACAGCGACGGCTCCTCCCGCGCTCTCCTGCTGTGTCAGTTCAATCTGCACCATCTTTCCCGGCGGCGAGTAGCGAATCGCATTCCGCACAACGTTCTCCAGCGCCTGGCGCAGCAGCACCGTATCGCCTTTTACCATCGAGTCCTGCGCAACCAGGAGCTCAACTCCACGRCCCATCCCCTCAGCCTCATAGCTGACATCCGGCAACAGCTCCTCCACCATCCGGCTGAGAGAAAATACCTCTCGCGGCGACAGGTTGTCCAAATTCTCGACATAGGCAAGCGAGAGGATCTGCCCGATCAAGGTATTCAGACGCGACGACTCCAGCTCAATCCGGTTGAGATGCTCGCCGATGCTCTCCTTCCTTCCCTCACGCGCAAGCCCCAGCGCAAGGTTCAACCGTGCAAGCGGAGACCGCAGCTCATGCGAGATATCGCGAAGCAGCATTCGTTGCGCGACCACAAGCGATTGAATGCGGTCGGCCATGCTGTTGAAGTCCACCATCAGACCATCGAGGTCGTCCGTCAGATGAAAGACGCTGATCAACTTGCTGGTGATGCGTCCCTGGCTGACGCGTGTATCCAGAGCACCTTCTGCGATCCGCGTGCTCGCCTGCCGCAACCGCCGGATCGGCAGTACTACAAGAACCGCAAGAAACAACGTCACCACGCCGGAGATGCAGATCGTCGTGTAGCCGGGCAGCAGGCCGTAAAGCTGCAGTRCCGTTTTATAGCGATTCTCGAAGAGAAGCACATACGGCACACCGTTGTCAGAGCGCACCGGCATCGCTATCACCTGGTAGATAGCATTGTTGGCCGTCATTCGCCTGCCGCTCTTTACCGTCTCGGCAACAAGCTGACGGGCGTCTTCAACATCGCGGTTGCCGCAGACGATCGCTCCATCGGCGGTCGCCAGCGACATTCTGTCATCGGATTTATTCAGGGCACTTGCCCGCTCCGCACATGCGTTCTTCTCATGCAGCGCAATCATCTCGCGRCCGTTCATCTCCAGGGACGCATTCAAGGCATCGACGAGCTCGGGATTGTGGATGTGCCGATGCGGCTCGAAGTCAGAGATGATGATGACCACACCAGCGGCCACCCAGTACGCGAGAAAGATTTTGATAATGAGACTTCTCATCTTCGGGCCCTCACAATCGGCGAAGGAGCGTTGGCTGGCTCAGTGGCTCGCGGCCTCTGAGACCAGCACGTATCCGGAGCTCCGCACTGTCTTGATCGTGTACGGCAAAGCGTGCAGGCTCTCAAGCTTCTTCCTCAGACGTGAGATATGCATATCTACGCTGCGGTCGAAGGGATGAAAAGGCCGGTCCAGAACACGGTTCGTCAGATC
>NZ_JBFRCY010000857.1:0-1728 GCF_052113305.1 Terriglobus sp. YAF25 | reverse complement strand
GAGTTAGGGTGGGCCGGGAATACCCAGAAACTTTCGGGAGCCTCTCTTGCTCACCTTCACACAAGCCCTCGATCTCGTCCTCGAACACGCGCGAAGCCTCCCCATTCCACCTGTCGAGTCCATCTCTCTGGAACATGCCCTGGGCCGCACCCTGGCAGCTCCACTGCTCGCCGACCGCGACCAGCCGCCCTTCCATCGCTCCACCCGCGATGGTTACGCCGTCGATACCGCAAGTTTCAGCCACGACCGGACGGCGAAGGTGACCGGTTTCCTTCCTGCCGGAAAGGCCTGGGAGGGAAGTGCGATTGCCCCTGGAGAGTCGATCGAGATCATGACCGGCGCCCCTGTCCCGGCAGGCGCCGACGCCGTGGTGATGCTCGAACATGTCGAGCGCTCCGGCGATCGCATCTCACTCTCTTCAGATCGCACCCTTAGCCCTGGAGAGAACGTCGTCCCTACGGGTTCTGAGGCCGCTGCAGGTCAGAGCATCCTACCCGCCGGAGCTCGCCTGGGTGCTGCCGAGATCGGTTTGGCGGCTAGTGTCGGCGGCAGCCAACTCTGGGTATACGCACAACCCGCGGTCGCCATCCTCGCTACCGGTGACGAGCTGGTGACGGTTGAAGAGACTCCGCTTCCACACCAGATCCGCAACTCCAACACGCATACCCTCGCGGCGCTCGTCCGCGAGTCAGGCGGTATCCCTTCGGCATTGCCCATCGCCGCTGACACTCGCGAATCTCTTCGCGATCYTTTACTCCAGGCCCGCTCCTACGATCTGATCCTGCTCTCGGGAGGAGTCTCTGCCGGAAAGCACGACCTCGTCGAGGACGTGCTCGCTGAGCTTGGAGCCGAGTTCTACTTCACCGGCACGGCAATCCAGCCTGGCAAACCCGCTGTCTTTGGCCGTCTGCACAATGGCCCGTACTTCTTCGGGCATCCCGGCAATCCCGTCTCTACGCAGGTCACCTTCCTGCTCTTTGCCGCGCCCATGCTTCGCGCTCTCGGCGGACAGGCGAATCTCTCACCGCTCTTTGCACAGGCGGCTGCTGCGGAGCCGCTGCAGCACAAACCCGGCCTCACCCGCTTCCTGCCGGCTCACCTCGATTCCTCACTTACGCCAACGGTCCGTCTCGTGCCATGGCAGGGCTCCGGAGACCTCGCGGCAAACGCCCGCGCCAACTGCTATGCCGTTCTCCCCGCAGACCGCGAGAGCATTCCTGCGGGCGACCCAGTCACGCTCCTGCTACGCTAAGCGTGTCCGTAAATTCTTTCCTCAAAGAAAGAAATTATGGACGTCCAAGCACTGTCATGAACAAACTCTCTCACTACGACGACGCCGGGCAGGCCCATATGGTGGACGTCTCCGCCAAGTCTCAGACCCGCCGCGAAGCGGTCGCGGAGGCCTTCGTCGAGCTCTCCGCCCAGACGCTGGCCGCACTGCCGCAGAACCCCAAGGGCAATCCCCTCGAAGTAGCTCGCTTCGCCGGCATCCAGGCCGCCAAGCAGACTTCGACATTAATCCCGATGTGTCATCCGCTGCCCCTCAGCTACGTCGACATCGCAACTGAGATTGAGCCGGAAGGCATCCGTGTCCGCGCAACAGCAGCAACCGTCGCCGGCACCGGCGTCGAGATGGAAGCCATGACCGCCGCCTCCATCGCCGCACTCACCATCTACGACATGACCAAAGCCCTCGACAAAGGCATCCGCATCCGCCACGTCCAACTC
>NZ_JBFRCY010000856.1:0-1733 GCF_052113305.1 Terriglobus sp. YAF25 | reverse complement strand
CTCTCCTCTACAGGAATGTTGTTCCCCCACTGACGCGATTTGTACTTGTAGGGATACAGGGACCGGAGTCTACGGCCATTCGAGCGTGGATCAGTACCCTTGGTCTTGTCGATCATGTCGACTTTTGCGCAGGCATCAGCGATGCAGAACTTCACTCGCTGTATGCCAACTGCGAGTGCGTGCTGGCTCCCTCCCTGACTGAGGGGTTTGGGCTGCCTGTCGTTGAAGCACTCCAACGTGGCGCACGTGTCGTCTGTTCTGACATCCCTGCCTTCCGTGAGATGGCCGACGGCCTTTGCACTTTTGTGCCGCTGTCAGGCCATGGCAAGGAAGACTTCATCAACGCCGCGGCCGCGGCGCTGCAATTACCCAGGCCAGCACCATCCATCTTTCCTGAGCTCTCTGGTGAGACGATCGCCGCCAAATGGGTCAACCTCTACCAACAGGTAATCGTTGCCAATGCAACGCCGTACCTGGCGACTCGTGGCGCCGATGTCGTTGAGAAAGGAACGAACCTCTCATGACTCACCAGAAAAAAGTAGATGTTCTTGGAGTCTCTATTGATCCCGCAAACATGGAACAGGCGACGGAAGCGATCCGCCAACTTCTGGATCAGGGACAGAAGGGCTACATTTGCATGGTCGGCGTACACGGTGTGATGGAAGCGCAACGAGATCCCGATCTCGCGGCAATCTATGACGCAGCAACCCTGATGCTTCCCGATGGCATGCCCACGGTGTGGGTCGGCCATTGGCAAGGCTTTGGCGAGATGCGCCGGGTTACTGGCCCAGATCTTATGCTCGAGATCTTTCGCCGGCCTGAGTTTTCCGGCGTTCGGCACTACCTGTACGGCGGAAAGGCCGGTATCGCCGAAGAGCTAAAGCAGGCGCTCACACGGCGATTTCCTCATGCACAGATCGTCGGGCACTACACTCCGCCGTTTCGCGATCTAAACGTGCAGGAATGGGAGTCTCTGCGCTCTGAGATCCAGGGGCTCAAGCCCGACATCATCTGGGTGGGCATCAGTACACCGCGGCAGGAAAAGTTTATGTATCACGCTCTCGCTGGACTCGATGCAACACTGATGTTCGGCGTCGGCGCGGCCTTTGACTATCACACCGGCCGCATCAAAGATGCCCCGGAATGGGTGAAGACAATAGGAATGCAGTGGCTGCACCGCCTTATCCAGGATCCAAGACGCCTGATGGCCAGGTATCTTCGCAACAATCCTGCATTTGTCGGAAAGATCATCCTTCAACTCCTGAGAGGTACGTCTCCGGAGATACAGCCGCCGTCCATAGTTGAACAGCGCGAATACAAGCTGGCAGTCAAGACGGTGAAACAGTCCAGACGATGATTGATCGGCATAAAAAAGGAGAGGCGTCTGCCTCTCCTTTTTCTTTTGGTTAATGCGTTCTTAGAACAGAATACGAGCTCCAAGCTGCATCTGCCGCGGAGGAAACGCCGAGGAGATGGTACCGAAGTTGCTGTTGCTCGCATTCAGGTTCAGGCCGTTGAAGTTCGTGCGATTCAGAACGTTGAACATATCCACTTGAGCCTTCAGGCGAACACGCTCTGTGATTGGGAACACCTTGGAGAGGGTGGAGTCTAGTTGAGCGAGACCAGGTCCGACAACGCCACCGACAGGAGCATTCCCGTAGTGATTGGCTAGGTTCTTCGCCGTCTGGATATAGGCCTGATTGGCTAGGTTCTTCGCCGTCTGGATATAGGCC
>NZ_JBFRCY010000855.1:0-1740 GCF_052113305.1 Terriglobus sp. YAF25 | reverse complement strand
GTTTGCATAGCTGGGGGTATCCACCGGTGCGTTATAGGCGCCGGTCAGTGCGTTGTCGTCATAACTCTCCTGGATCTGGACGACTTCACCCGAGGTCAAGGAGGTAATACCAGAGATCGACCAGCCCGCCGAGAACGGCTTGGCGAACTTTCCACTGGCGAGCTTATCGAACGGCAGTTGAACCGTATAGCTCGCCACGAAGTTATGAGGAACATCGTGATACGAGAGTGCGCGGCTCTGCGCGGGGTTGTACGGATTGGTGCTATCGAAGACGTCCGAGCTGTTGTCGATCGACTTCGACCACGTGTAGCTCAGCAGGAAGTTTCCATACTTATCGCGATGATTCAGGCTGGCCTGGAGCGAATTGTAGCTCGAGCCGGCCGCAGCCTTCATCAGTGGATTGCTCCCCAGGTCCAGGCTACCGAAGACAGTTCGGGTTCCATTGACGACGGTCCCATCCTTCTTGATGTACTGCTGATCTTCACCGTTCTGGCTGCACGTGGCCGTGCCCGGTGCGACGTTGTTGGGATCGCTGAGGAAGACGCACAGAGCCTGGTTTCCGGGATTCGATTCAATCGAGGTCATCAGGTGCCGACCCGACGTTCCTACATAGCTCAACGAAGCAACGGTGCTGCTACCGAACGAACGCTGAAGGGATAGTTCGTAGTTTTCAAGCGAGGGCAGGCCATTGCCTGGATAGATCCCGTACGATCCCGAAATCTGTTCGAACGGACCGAAGTCGATGTAGTCCGGATTCGATGCCGACACGTTCGACGGAGGCAAAGGCGCAGGAAACTTTACGCCCTCAGAGTTGCCGCTGAAGCGATCGATATATGGCGTCGCCAGCGAAGGCGGTACGGGACTTCCATAATAGACATTGAACGGAGGACCACCGGCGGTATTCATGCCGCTGACCTGCTGTATGGAGGAATAGAAGATACCGAAACCTGCGCGTACGCTGTACTTGCCGGAAGCCGGCGCATACGCAATACCAATCCGCGGAGCGAAGTTGTTGTAGCGCGTCTGGGCAATCGTGTTCGGGATGCCCGGGTCGCCGGGGAATACCATCCCCTTCGGCGCATTCGGAAATACCTGGGACTGCTGGCCGGGGACGAAGGTAGAAAGCATGTTTTTGGTGTCATACCACGGCTGGCTTACATCCCAGCGCAGTCCATAGTTGATCGTGAGCGTAGGAAGCGCGCGCCAGCCATCCTGTGCATAGATGCCAAGATAGTTGCTGCGCGAGTTCAACTGGGTTAGACCGGCTTGCGAGAACGCCGAAGGAGCGCCGATCAAAAGATCTGCGAAGTCCGAGCCAGTCTCTTTACCATTGAAGGTAAAGCAGCCGTTCGGGCAGCTCGTGTTGCGCTCGTTGATCTGGTCATAGTGGTAATCGACGCCGAACTGAAAGCTGTGCGTGCCGTACGTCTTGGTTACGTTGTCGATGAACTGGATCGTGTTGTTCGCCTGACGGATGGTGCTGTTCGTTGCGCCGAAGTTGGCCCTCTTCAGGGCGACAACCGGCACACCTTCATAGGATGGGACAATCGGCGCGAGACCGCCTGCAGCACCAAATGGCGTGGTAAATCCGAGGCTGGCAATCGTGCCGGCACCGGTTCCCCCCAGAGGTTGGCCAAGCGTTCCCGAAACCCGCAGATAGGCGACACGAATATCGTTGACGAGTGTCGGGTTGATCGTACTGGTAAGGCCTAGGTTCACCATCTGTGTAAAACCATTGTT
>NZ_JBFRCY010000854.1:0-1741 GCF_052113305.1 Terriglobus sp. YAF25 | reverse complement strand
TCACTCCTTGGAGCGTTACTCCAGGAGAGCGGCGATCAGCAGCCGGCTATTTCTCACTGTTCCTGAGGACGGGAAGGGAACGCCCAAGATATCTGCTGGAATGCGTAAAGTCAGGAGACCGGTTTCACTGTGACCAGCCAACGTTCCGAGGGGGAACGGAGGAGTCTTATGAGTATTCCTGCAGGCCGGCTGCGAGCGGCCATTCTAGCCATACTGTTATCTGCTTCCGCGGCACATGCTGTCGTTGTACGTGGTCGTGTGACCAATCAACTGGGCGCCGGCGTCAGTGGAGCGCGATTGCAGCTCTTGCTCGGCAATAGTGTCGTCGCTAACGGCGTGAGTGGACCTGAGGGCGAATATGAGCTGCGTACCTCAGAAGGCGGGCGCTTTCTGCTGCTGACCTCCAGCCAGGGTTTTGCAACGACACCATCACGCAGCTTTTACGGCGGACGGCTGGACCTCGTACAGCAGGATGTCACGCTGCGTCTCGATGAGCGCAAGGATGAGATCACGGTGACCGCCACCGGTCTGCCGACAACGCTTTCCCAGACCAGTTCTTCCGTAAGCCTGATTCAGCCGGACTCTCTGTGGCCTCGTTATGGTGTCAGTGAAGAGCTTCGTTTGATGCCCGGAGTGCAGATCGTTCAGAGCGGACAGATGGGCGGACAGACCTCGCAGTTCGTGCGAGGCGGCCAGTCGGATGGCAACCGTGTCACCATCGACGGTATTCCGGCTGAAGATATGGGAGGCCGTTTCGATTACGGCAACCTGGCGAGCTTTGTGCTAGATACCATCGAAGTCCATCGTGGTCCGGACAGCGTTACGGTCGGGTCTGGCGCGACGGCAAGCGCCGTGCGCCTGGTTACGCAGCAGGGAACATCGATTCATCCTGTCCTGCGATACACCGGAGATGCCGGAAATTTTCACACCTGGCGGAATGAGGGAGACCTCAGCGGCTCCGCACGTAAGCTCGATTACCTGCTCGGTTTTTCGCGCGTAGATTCTTCGAATGCTCTCCCCGGGAACCGCTATCACAATGCGACTTCCGCGGCGAACCTCGGCTTTGTGCTCAATGCGAAGACCTCGCTGCGCTTTACGCTGCGCAATACGGATGCCGCAGTGGGTGTGCCCAATGCGCATGATTTCTACGGCGTCTCCGACAACGCCAAGCAGGCCGATCAGATCCTAATCTCCGGCGCGTCTCTGGATTATCAGGCAACCAGCGCGTGGCACAACCTGGTCCGCTATGGTGTCACGCGTAAACGGGAACAGTTGTTCCAGTTCTCTCCTGTCGGCACTCCGATTACGAGCTTTGGCTTCACGACCTACTACGGTCGTCCGGTGACGATCACTGGAGCGAATGGATATTCGGTGAGCGGCCAGGCGGCGATGGATTTTGGTCTCGCCTATCCCACGCGTTCTGACCAGGTGAGTAACCGCGACCAGCTCTACTATCAGACCGACTATCGCTTCTCGCAGCACCTGGCGGTCCTGGGCGCCTTCCGCTACGAGGACGAGCGCGGCATCTACAAGAACTCAGCCTATGGCACGTTCAATAAGGCCGATCGTGGCAACTATGGCTATACCCTTCAGATGCAGGGTGACTTTGCCAGCCGTGTCTTCTACTCTCTCGGCGGAGAGCTCGAGAAGAACGCGCTCTTTGGTCTGGAAGGTGTGCCAAAGCTGGGCATCGCCTGGTACCCCATCGCTCCTGGAAACGGATTCGCGCGCGGCACGAAGC
>NZ_JBFRCY010000853.1:0-1742 GCF_052113305.1 Terriglobus sp. YAF25 | reverse complement strand
GCACGAACTCATGCGCCCACTCTTTCACCGCCGCATACTCGTGTTTCGGCTTGATGGGAATGACGACATGCAGCCCTTTACCTCCCGTGGTCTTGAGAAAGGAGGTAAGGCCAAGCTTCTTCAGGCGATCGCGTACGTCTGCGGCAGCATCGCAAAGCGTGCTCCATGAGATTGCCGTGTCGGGATCGAGATCGATGACGATGCGGTCGGGCCGTTCCAGATCGTCGTTCTGTGATCCCCAGGGATGGACCTCGAGCACTCCCATCTGTGCCAGGCCGGCGAGTGCCTCCGGTGTGGAGAGGGTGATGTACTGTTCGATCTTGCCGGTCTTTTTATCAGGTACAGGAGTTCCCGTAATTCCTGGAGGCAGCGTGTGATTCACATGCTTCTGGAAGAAGCAAGGTTTGCCGGAGCCTTCAGGGCATCGCACCAGCGATAGCGGGCGATTGGTGATGTGGGGCAGCATGTACGGTGCGATCGCCCAGTAGTAGTTAGCGAGCTGCTGTTTGGTGAGGTGGCTGGCGGCGTCGAGAATCTTATCGGGATGCGTCAGGCGGACAGGCGCGGAGTCTTCGGTTGTCTTCTTCTTCGTCGCCACTCGGGCTGCAATGGAACTTTGCGTCGTGGGTTTTATAGCTGCTTGTGTCATCGGCATCCTCCCTCTCTCCTGCTTCGCGGAGGGAGCGACCGTTGGCTCTTCGCGGCGCACCTCTTCCGCAGGTTTGTCTTCGCGAAGGCCCTGGAAGGCGGCCTGTCGTATGAGATTGTCGGCGGTCCAGGTAGTGAAGGTGACCTGAGCGACGAGCTCGGGCTTTACCCAGAGCACGCCCTTCTGGGCTTCGCTTGGGACCCGCTGGAAAGCAGGCTTCGCCTGTCGCAACGCATTTAGCTTGTCGCGCAACATCGCATGAGTCTTGGCATCGAAGCCTGTGCCGGTGCGGCCTGCATAGATAAGCTGCTTCTGGTCGTTGTAATAACCAAGTAAGAGTGCACCTACGCCGTGAATGGCATTGGAGGGGAGCGTGAAGCCTCCGACGACAAACTCCTGCTGGCGAATACACTTCAGCTTCAGCCACTCCGGCGAGCGTGTCGCGCGATGGGGTGCATCGCCGCGTTTGGCGACGATGCCTTCAGCATGGAGGCTGCAGGCGTTCTGAAAGATGGCATTCGCGTCGCCCTGCAGATGCTGCGAGATCTGGATCTGTGGATGGTCCAGCTGCGTCAGCAGCTTCTCGACTATGGCCTTGCGTTCGAGCAGTGGCAGCTCGCGCAGGTTGTGACCGTCGAGATGCAGCAGGTCGAAGACGAAGTAGGTGAGCGGCCGTCGCTCGCCATGCTCGAAGGAAGCCTGCAGATCGGCAAAGCTGGTGGTGCCGTCCGGACGTACAGCACAGAGCTCTCCATCGAGAATGGCGGTGGTGACTGGAAGCTTGGCCAGAGCGGTGGCGACAGGACGCATGCGATGTGTCCAGTCGAGTCCGCGCCGGGTGAATAGCTTTACCTTGCCGTGGTCGATGTGGGCCTGGATGCGATAACCGTCGAGTTTGAGCTCATGAATCCAGTTGGCGCCGGTTGGCGGAGTGAAAGCTTCTATGGCGAGCTGCGGCTTCAAAAAATCGGGAAGCTCCTCCTTGGGAAGCTTCCCGAGTGAGACTGCGCTTTTTGCGGCCTTGCCGGGTGGTTTGGGACTGCGAGGAGCCTCCTCAGGCGCCTTCGAGGGCTGCTTGTGCCAGGGCTGGTCG
>NZ_JBFRCY010000852.1:0-1742 GCF_052113305.1 Terriglobus sp. YAF25 | reverse complement strand
CTCATACTCGCCTGCGACAGAAGAAGGCACCTGGATCCATAAGCTGCTGGGCGGCGCAGGCAAGAGCGCGATTCGTGCCGGCTTCGGCATGTACTATGACCACTTTGGCCAGGGCATCGTATCGAACTTCAGCCGCTATGGTTCGTTCAGCTTGAGCACGGCGCTCACCAATCCGGCAAGCCAGTTTGGCGTCTCCGACTCTCCGCGTTACACCGGCCTCCACAGCATCCCCGCAGGGGTTAACCCGGTTCCGGCGTCGACCTTCAGCTATCCGCAAGGACTCGCTCCAGGCAGCTTCGCCATCACCTATGGCCTGGACGATCACCTCAAAGCACCCTACTCGGAGGTGGTGGACTTTTCTCTGCAACGTGAATTGAACGGAGGATTCACGGTGGAAGCAGCGTATGTCGGCCGCTTCGGCCGGCACATGCTACAGCAGATGGACCTGGCTCAGCCTCTGAATCTTGTCGATCCCAAGTCGGGCATGGACTATTACACCGCCGCCACGCAGTTGGCGATGTACTCCGACCAGGGACGAGTTTCCGTACCTGCCATCGCCTACTGGGAAAATATGTTTCCGGATGCGAAAGGAGTCGGCACCTATGGCGACGGTGTTCCAGGCGCCAGTGCGACACAGAATATCTACAACGACTTCTTCACGGACGACGGTGGAACCAACAGCGCGTCGAATCTTTATTTCGGTCCGCTGCAGTCCCGGGGCAATGAAACCAACATGCTCTACTTCTTTGACCTGGGCTGCTATCCAGGATGCGGAAATTCGGCTACACCTCGCTTCTGGCCGACTCAGTATTCGTCGCTGTATGCGTGGTCATCGATCGGTTCCGCCTCATACAACGCTGCGCAATTTACGCTGCGCCATCCCATGTCCCATGGTATTGCCRTGGACTTCAGTTACACGATCTCGCGCTCGATTGACATGGGCTCCGACACGGAGAGTAACGCATCTTCGGGTCTGTTCAACTACGGCGTGATCTACGATGCCTTCAATCCAAGCAAGAATCGCTCTGTTGCTGACTTCGATGCAACCCACATCATGAATGCTGACTGGGTGCTCGCGTTGCCCTACGGACGAGGACGCAAATTTGGCAATCAGATCTCCCACCCCCTGGATCTTGCATTCGGCGGATGGCAGCTCACGGGAATCACCCGTTACTCCAGCGGTCTTCCCTTCACCATCTACGATGGCAAGGGTTGGACCACGAACTGGGAGTGGGAGTCGGGGATGGTTCAGACCGGTCCGATCAAGATGCGGAAGCACATCGATAAAAACGGAAACATGCAGGCCTTCGATGACCCGCTAAGCGCTCTCAGCAATATGCGGCTTCCCTATCCGGGCGAGGCCGGCGAGCGAAACAAGTTCCGAGGCGACGGCTTCTGGGGCATGGATGCAGGTCTACACAAGACCTTTTCCATCAAGGAGTCGGCGCGCTTTGAGCTGGCCTGGGAGACTTTCAATGTCACGAATTCGGCCCGCTTTGACCCACACAGCATCTCTACCGAATCGACGGATGGCTCTCAGACAGGAGTCTACGGAGCAACCTATTCAGCGCAGCAGGCACGCCGCATGCAGTTCTCCGGTCGATTCTCCTTCTAGCAACCACCACTACAGGRAAGGCCCRGCTTCTTCGCCGGGCCTTCTTGTTGCGGAACAGATCGAAGTCAGGATCGGATAAAGCGGACCAGTCCTCCCGTTGCAGCGTGCGCGTATCGTTGGAGTGCAG
>NZ_JBFRCY010000851.1:0-1745 GCF_052113305.1 Terriglobus sp. YAF25 | reverse complement strand
GAGGGAATGGAGAGCCCATCTCGTTGTATCCACTCCACTCGATGGAGGCGTGGCGAGCCTTCCGGCGCCAGATGCAATTCGACCGACCGGTGAGGCGTAACCTTATAGAGGTCRCTTAACCTGGGACTGGAATGTCCAGGCGTTTTGAATTCCATACTCTTGCCGCTTACAGCGTGCAGGCGATACCCGCAGCGTTCGAGGATTGCGCGAGCGCGTTCGGCACAGGCGGGATCTACAAGAAAGTCGAGGTCGAGCTGAGAGCGCAACTCCATGCGAGGTACCGAGAAGGGACACAACGTGATGCCCTTCAGGTTGGCGTACAGAACGCCCTCGTCCTGGAACGCACGATTGAGCCGTAGGGTCTCTTCAAGAAATACCTTTGAGCGCAGGGTATTGTTCGCAAGCGCCTGTTCAAGCTCCTCGTGAATGGCGGGCGACAGGCAGTCTGACAACTGCAGAGACGTGAGCCGGTCAAAGAAGTAGAGTGCAAGTCCGCTCACATGTAGCCATTGCAGCAGGCGACGCCATTCCGCCGCCGAGGGATTGAGGCTGAGCAGATCGTCGATGTCTTTTGAACAAAAACCTTCCATTACGGCCTGACGCAGACGCTCATGTCGTCTGGTTGGAGGCCATACGGAATTTCGCGAAACTTGCATTGGTCGAACCTTACTCAACGACGTGGAGCGTAAGAGCCATCTGTCCGTGGCCGGTTCCACAGAAAATGAAGCACTGACCCGTGAAGTCACCGGCTTTTTCCGGAGTAAATGAAAGTGTTGCGGGTGTCCCTTTGTTGATCTGGACCTTCTGATCCAGGTCGGCAAACTGGAGCCCGTGAGTGACATCACTGCTTTGAATGACGAGTTCGACCGGTTCACCCTTTTTGACTGTGATCTCTGATGGAGAAAACTCAAAGCGCTTTGCGGAGATTTCGATACGGTGCGGCTCAGTGCCCGCGTGAATCGGGCGGAATGAGAGCGCAGACATCAGTGTGAAAGAAGTAAGAAGGGTCCACTTAAATTTCATCGGCTATCGGCTCCTGCAACGATCGTCAGTGAAAGATCATCCGCAACGGGGATCCTTCGATTCGTTGACTCTAGTTAGCCGCTAAAACCGTGTTGTCATGTGTCTGTCAGGTGATTGTCAGGGAAATGTTAGCCCCTTTGGTGACAATGCTTTGACAAAGCGGCGACGACCCCGGGACACCTTCCCGGACACGTCTGGTTATCGTCGGCTTCATGCGAAGTGTGAAACGTCGGATACCCGTCCATAGAGTGCTTTGTTATCTCGTCTTGATGGCGCTGTTTCCCGGCAGAGCGCTGCATGCACAGAAGACGCCCATTATCTCGGGAGGCGGCGGCATGTTTGTCAGCCGGAACGGAGGCCAGAACAGCTACTTTCCTGTAATCTCTCCACTCGCCGCTGTGCCTCTCGGAGATCACGTGCTGATAGAGACCAGAGCGACCATTCTGGAATCATTCACCGCAAACGGACACGGTTACGACACGGCACACTATGCCGCTCTGTCTTATCTCGAGGGAGATTTTCTTGTCTCTCCCCATCTCACAATCGCAGCGGGAAGCTATTTGACTCCGTTCGGTACCTATAACGAACGGTTGACGCCGATCTGGATCAGCAACTTCCAGAATGGTCCATTGATTCTTCCATTGGGAACCATGTCTACCGGCGCTGGTACAGGCGGTATGGTGCGGGGTTCCGCAGTCTCACGTTCTTCTTTCTCCATCGAC
>NZ_JBFRCY010000850.1:0-1748 GCF_052113305.1 Terriglobus sp. YAF25 | reverse complement strand
GCTCAAGCTCCCGTCGCTGCTCGTTCCATTGCAACCAATCAGAACTACACAACCACGACCGATGAGCGCGGCCGCTTCCGTCTGCCCTTTCTCCCTATCGGAGAATATGTCTTTACCGCCCAGCCGAGAGGATTTCAAGCAACCAGTCTCAGAGTGCAACTCGGGGTCGGGTCTGCTCTCGACCTTGCGCTGCAAGCAACGCTTGCCGGGCAAAACGTCACCGTGGAGGTCGTAGGCGGAACGGCGCTGCCCCTCGAAGCCAACCGCAGCCAGATCTCGGAAACAGTGCATCAGGCCGAGGTGACCGAACTGCCCTACAACGGCCGCAACTACCTTGACCTTGCGCTTCTGGCTCCGGGCGTAAGCCCAACCAATACCAATAGCACCCAGACCTTTGCCGAGACCTCTCCAGTCATCGGTCAGGGTTACTCCATCAACAGCCAGCGGAACTTCTCCAACAGCTTCGTGGTGGATGGTCTCTCCGCCAACGACGATGCCGCCGGTCTTGCCGGTAATTCGTATGGCATGGATGCAGTGCGGGAGTTCCAGGTGGTCACTTCAGGTGGCCAGGCCGAGTTCGGCCGGGCCATGGGCGGCTACTTCAATATCGTCACACGCAGCGGGACCAATGACCTGCATGGCACGGCCTATGGGTTTCTGCGAAATCAGCGGCTCAACGCGCAGAATCCACTCTCGCGCACCACGCTGCCGCTGACGCAGGGGCAGTACGGTGTAAGCCTCGGCGGGCCTCTGCGGCGTGACCGCAGCTTTCTCTTCGGCAACTATGAAGGACGGCGACTGAATACGAACGGCATCGTGACCATCTCGCCCACGAACGCCACGGCGATCAACAATCGCCTGAATGCACTCGGCTTCACCGGACCTCGCCTATCTGTAGGAACCGGCGCGACTACCCTCTATCCCACGACAGTGCACTCCGACAATCTCTTCGTGCGCGGCGACCATCGCTTCAGTGACAAAGACCAACTCACGCTGCGTTACAGCTACTATCGGCTGAACAGCGTCAACGCTCGCGGGGCCGGAGCATTGGCAGACGTTAGTTATGGAACCGCTGTACGCGACACCAATCACACGATTGCAGCGAGTAATATCGCGACGCTTTCCCCGCGCACCTTCAACGAGACCCGGGGACAGTTCACCTACGACAGCCTGGACGCTCCGTCGAATACACAGAACAGCCCGGCGATCACCATCAGCGGAGTCGCCAGCTTCGGACGGTTTTCTTCTTCGCCCACGGCCCGCCTGAACTATCTGTATGAGGTGGTCGACAACCTGGTGATGCAGCGTGGAGCCCATACGGTGAAGACTGGTGTGGATTTCCTTTTCAACCGAGACACCATTACCTTCCCGATGTCGATTGCGGGAAACTATTCCTTCCCATCGTTGACGTCGTTTCTGTCCAGCACCACCGGATACTCCAGCTACGCGCAGAACTTCGGCACGCCATACATCACTCAGAACAATCCCAACGTCGGCTTCTACGTGCAGGACGAGTGGAGGGCGCTTCCATCGCTGACCATCAATGCCGGTCTGCGCTACGATCTGCAATTCCTGAAAACGGTGAATACGGATACGAATAATCTTTCCCCTCGCATCGGCTTTGCGTGGTCACCGTTTGCTGATCGCCGTACCGTGGTGCGGGGCAGCTATGGCCTCTTCTATGACCGCGTTCCACTGCGCGCGTTGGCGAATGCGCTGCTGTCAGCCAACAATACGCAGGACCCGAC
>NZ_JBFRCY010000849.1:0-1749 GCF_052113305.1 Terriglobus sp. YAF25 | reverse complement strand
GACTGTCAATGCCTATTACAACCCCCAGATGAACGACATCAACTTCCCGGCCGGCGTGCTGCAGCCGCCGTTGTACGACGCCAAGCTCGATGACGCTCCGAACTAT
The DNA here is from genome assembly GCF_052113305.1 of Terriglobus sp. YAF25. Classification (NCBI taxonomy): domain Bacteria; kingdom Pseudomonadati; phylum Acidobacteriota; class Terriglobia; order Terriglobales; family Acidobacteriaceae; genus Terriglobus; species Terriglobus sp. YAF25. The sequence continues at coordinate 1,643 of NZ_JBFRCY010000849.1, read as the reverse complement.
GGCAATACAGGATCAACCATCGGCCACGAACTGACCCACGCCTTTGATGATGAAGGCAGGCAGTTCGACGGAGCAGGGAACTTGAAGGATTGGTGGACCAAGGAAGATGCGGAAGGCTTTGAGAAGCAAATCAACTGCCTGCGCGACCAGTTTGCTACCTACACCATCGTGGACGACATCAAGATCAACTCAAAGCTGACGAGCGGCGAAGACGTAGCCGACCTGGGCGGAACGCTGATCGCGTATATCGCCTGGAAAAAGGCGACGGAGAATCAGCGGCTCGCGCCAGTGGAAGGATTCACCCCCGACCAGCGGTTCTTTATTGGGTTTGCCCAGTGGGCATGCGAGAACGAGCGGCCGGAGAACCTGCGGGTGAGCGCGATCACCAATCCCCATTCCCCGGGCTATGCACGTATCAACGGTATCGTGACGAATATGCCCGAATTTGCCACGGCCTTCGGATGCAAAAAGGGTCAGCCGATGGTGAAGGAGGCGGTCTGCAAGGTGTGGTAGAGCATTTTTCCTGTAGATTATAGAGCAGGGTTTGTGCATCTATCGACGTTTTCCTCAATGAGAACGCCCCTGTATGTTCCTCCCGGAATACCCAGCAACAGGAAAAACGCTCTAACGCACGCCTGAAGCACCGGAAGCCGGCCCTCTTTTTGAGGGCCGGCTTTCTCTTTTTGGTTCTATTACATAGCGGCGGTGGTGCGCATCGAAATGCTTGAGTAGACTGCGAACAGGATGCACGCTTCCCTCCATCTCCGGACCAGCGCTGCTGCCATGATTGGCATGTCAGTGAAGAATGCCCATGGGGGCGTTCTGGGAAGGGTGCGGGACCTGGCCATAGATCCGGCGAAAGACACCAATCATGTTGCGGGTTTCGTTCTGCGCCGCGCCGGGAGAGAACGGGCGCCGGGCTGGGTCTCCATTGAATCTTTGGAGAGGACCCAGGCGGGAGATCTGCGGTTGCGTCCCGGTGCGGAGGTAGGGCCCGTTGCTACCGATCACGAATATCTGCTCCTGGACCGCGATCTGTTGGACCAGCAGATCATTGACGTGCACGGCCACAAAGTCGTCCGCGTGAACGATGTAGACCTCGCCTGGGAGGGGGAGAACGGGCATGCTCCATTGCGGCTGCGCATCGCCGAGGTTGAGGTTGGCCTTCGCGGTGCCCTGCGCCGGCTGATGAAGGGACTGCCACGGCCTCTGGTCTCGTTAAGTGAGCAAGCGGCGGCGCGGATTATTCCGTGGGAGTTTGTGGATCTGATCGAGCGCGATCCTGCTCGTCGCGTTCGCCTGAAGATCGAGCAGAACCGGCTTGCAAAGATGCACCCGGCCGATATCGCGGACATCCTCGAAGAGCTTGCCCCGGCAGAGCGCGAAGCTATCTTTGCCAGCCTGGATGAAGAGGTCGCCGCCGAGGCACTGGAAGAGGTCGATCCGAAGCTGCAGAAGGCTCTGCTGGAGGGCCTGGACTCGGAGCGCGTTGCCGAGATTGTAGAAGAGATGGATCCCGGAGCCGCGGCCGATCTGCTGGCGGAGCTCCCGGAAGAGCGTTCCGAAGCGATTCTCGAGGAGATGGAGCCGGACGAGCGCGAAGAGGTCGAAGGCCTTTTGGAGTTCTCTGACCGCTCCGCTGC
>NZ_JBFRCY010000848.1:0-1757 GCF_052113305.1 Terriglobus sp. YAF25 | reverse complement strand
GTACGCAGATGATCGCCAAGGGCCACGACATCCACGGTGTCACGCTGGTCGGCGTCGTCGGCGCGGACTTTGCTTTGGGTCTCCCTGATTTCCGCGCCGCCGAGCGTGTCTTTCAACTGCTCACCCAGGTCAGCGGACGCGCCGGACGCGGCGACAAACCCGGACGAGTCGTGGTGCAGAGCTATCATCCCGAGCACTACGCCATGAAGTTCGCGCAGCAGCATGACTTCCACGCCTTCGTGCAGAAAGAGCTGCAGTACCGGCGGTGGATGCACTATCCACCATTTACGGCGCTCGCAAACCTGGTCATCCAGTCAGACCATCTGGAGCAGGCGGCGGGATGGGCAGCAACGCTCGGACGCTTCCTGGAAAAGATGTCTCTACCGAAGGTGCGCATCATCGGCCCGGCAATCGCTCCGCTCTCGCGGATCAAACGGATCTATCGCTTCCACTTTGTGCTGAAGTCGGAGAGCCGTGCCGCGCTGTCTGAGGCGCTGCGCGCCATGCTCGCGCACGCTGCCGAACAACAGATCCCACGTGCGGCGCTGATCGCCGATGTCGATGCGGTTCATCTGATGTAACTCGGAGTTCTGGCTGACAATCCGATTTCTCCCATACACCGGGTGCCCCACCCTCGCAACGCTAGGGTGGGCGAAGAGTCAGCGCAACACGTCAGCCCTAACGTCCCCAGGTAATGCGCGAGAACTCAGCCACCAGGCTTGCGTCGGCGAAGGGCTGCAGCGAGAAACACAGCAGGAAGATCACACCGCAGACAGCAATCACGCCAACCTGCCACGGCTGCATCTCATCGTCGAGAGGAACATTCGGATGTTTCATTGCGGGCAGCATCAACAGCATCGCCCACAGCAGCCAGCCGATCCAGTAAACAGTTCCCAGCAGCATCAGCACGCCAATGGTGATCTGCGTGCCGATGTGGTGTGCTTTGGGAGAGATGGAGTAAAGGATATGGCCGCCATCAAGCTGTCCGGCTGGGATGAGGTTGACGGCCGTGATCAGCACACCAACCCAGCTTGCCACCACCATCGGGTGCGGAACGATGTTATAGATATCCGGCAGCGAGTGATTCGTCCCCTGCACCAGCAGATGAAAGATCTGCAGCAGCAGCGGCGGATTGAAGCGAACGATCGAAGAAGCCAGGGGCTCCGGCCTGGAGTTCGCCAGGCCCACCCATGTGGTGAAGATTGCAACCAGGAAACCCGCAATCGGGCCCGAAGCTCCGATCAACAGCAGTGCCTTGCGGGAGCGGATGCGCGAACGCAAGCGGATCACGGCGCCCACCGTGCCGCTGAGTGTCGGCGCAGGCAACAGGTACGGCAGCGAGGCGCGCACGCCCACATAACGGCAGGCAGCATAGTGCGCGAACTCATGCGCCAGAAGGATGGCCAGAAGCGTCAGGGAGAACGGCAGCCCCATCGGCAGAAGATTCAGATGGCCTGCGATCCACAGGTGCGGAAGGATGTCTTCGCTGCTCGCCAGCGGAGGCTTGCCCTGGTTGAAGTTGACCATGTAGCGCATGCCGAGCGCCGTGGTCGTGAACAGGGTCAGGAGGAACAGCAACAGATGCACCCAGATGGGCGAAGATAGCGGGCGGCGCGCACTTACCTGTGGTGCTTCAACAACGGGTTCGGCAAAGGTATCCAGTAGGCCGGCACTCATAGGACCACGAGCTTCCTACGGCTCAGTGGGCAGTGAGGCCTTGAATATCCAAATTCAGCCAATGACCTGAAGGTCCTTGC
>NZ_JBFRCY010000847.1:0-1757 GCF_052113305.1 Terriglobus sp. YAF25 | reverse complement strand
GTACACCGCTGCGCTGTCGGCACCGATCGAGGTTATCGCCTGCGTCTCCGCAGGAACCGCAAGATGGAAGTATCCCCAGTCGGCGCGCAGATTATCGCCCGCACGCGCCAGGGCTCTCTGCTCCACGGAGCCAGCACTCAACACATCCATCCCGCCCACTCGGGCGCGATGCCACGTCACTTGCTGGTCCGGTGAATCCACTGCAATACGCGTATCGACACCCAGATAAAGCTCGACTGCGTGCGGCTTGCTGTCGGTGGCAGAAATCTGCCAGGTCAGATAGGTGACCGGCCGTGCCAGCAGCTCCAGATCATTTGGCAGGCTCGGAGAAAGAAAGATCGCCTGCAGCCGAACTCCGCCACCCTCAAAGGTGTACTCCGTCTGCGTCGGTGTCACGTGCAGAGCCTTCTGCTCCATCGCCGCAACCGATCCCGGGCTCCGCCCCATCCAGCGATACGCGTTACCGTCGACGCGAAGATAGCCGCGCATCGGCATCTCCGTTCCGGTCCAATGCCTGGTGTTCTGGTCAGTGAGATGATCTGCCATCGACCAGACGCTGAAGTAAGGATCAAACGCAATGAGAGGAGTTGCCGGGTTCCGTTCATTCTGGGCGAACGCCGCCGCAGACAGGGGGAGCAGGGCGGCCAGTGCCGCCACAAACGTCTTTATGGCCATGCCCAGCAGGGTACAGGAGCGCTCGCCGAAATGACCACTAGAGCATTTCTCCTGTTGCTGGGTAGCCCGGAAGGGGAGTGCAGCGGCGTTTTCATTGCGGAAAACGCCCATAGATACGGAATCCCTACACTACACCTACAGGAGAAATGCTCTAGCCGACAGAGCCGTACGGCACGCTCACACGAAATTTTTCATGCGAGAGAAACAAAAAGAAAATTCATTCTTCCGCATCTATCTACGGATGATCCTGCGCCCTCCTCCACGCGCGGTCGCCTGGAGCTTGCTCGCTTTCGTAGCGTTTGTCGTCGTCTTCTGGCTGGGACGCCAAAGCCGTGCATACATTCTGCACGCTGACTCCGCGGCTCCTGCGGGCACACTGCCTGCAATGGATGCTCACGAACCTACACGCCTCTACGCGCATAACCTGATCCTTCGCAAAGGCCCGCACTTCCGCGTCTACGTCCGCTGGATCCGTGGGCAGTTGCGCTCTACCCGTACAGGCCAGAATCCTTCCTTCGACCTGCCGGAGTCATTCCTGCTAGAGATTGAAAAAGGCTTCATCCATGTCAAACTGGCCGATATCGCGGACTACATCAACTCCGGAGAGTCGGGAAAACCGCCGCTGACCGGCGTCTCCATTGAAAACAAGGACGGGCAGATTCAACTTCATGGAACGCTGCACAAACTGATGCCACTGCCAGTGCAGCTCCAAGGGGCCCTGTCTCCTCTCCCGGATGGACGCCTGAAGTTCCATCTGAACAAGATCAGTGTCCTCAAGATTCCGATGAAGGGCCTGCTCAGTGTCTTTCACGTCAACGCCGAAGACCTGGTTCCCAAATCCGGTGTCGCCGGCGTTCTGGTCTCGGACAACGATCTCTACCTCGATACGCAACGCTTTCTGCCGCCGCCCCACATTCATGGACAGATCAGCAGCGTCACACTTTCGAACGACGATCTGAAGGTCGTCTACGGCAACGCCAACATGGACGAGGAGAAACTGGCGCAGTGGCATAACTTTCTGCGGCTGGTTGGCGGTTCACTCGACTTCGGCAAACTCACCATGCGACAGGCTGACCTAACCA
>NZ_JBFRCY010000846.1:0-2188 GCF_052113305.1 Terriglobus sp. YAF25 | reverse complement strand
CCGATGCGTCCGGCGCTGTCATTCAGGGCGCGACGATCGTTCTTACCGAAGAATCAACGGGACACAGTCGCACCGCTGTCTCTGGTACCAAAGGCACGTATGTCTTTCCTGCGCTTTCCGTAGGTCGATTCACGATCGTGGTCCATATGGATGGCTTTACCGACGCTCGGATTGCCGATCTGGACGTCAACTCGGGAAACACGCGTACGATCAACGCTGTTCTTCGCGCGGGGACAACCCAGGTCGTGTCGGTCGAAGCCGATCGTGGTGCAAACCTGGATAAAGACAATGCAACCCTGGGTGGAACCGTCGAGTCTGTTCAGATTGCGCGTCTTCCGCTCAATGGAAGAAACATATCAACGTTGGAGTTGTTGGCGCCAGGTGCGATCGATACCGGAACCGGACAGCAGGCGTCCATCCATTTTGTAGGCTTGAACCAGTTCGGAGGCAATGTCGGTGGTCCAATCTGGCGTGGCCGAACGTATTTTTTCGCAAACTACGAGGGGTTCCGGCAGTCGCTGAGCGGCGTTCCTCAGATTGCGACGGTGCCTACTCAGGCATTTCGGCAACGCGTTCTTGCAGCGCAGCCTGCCCTTGCCCCCTGGTTCAATGCCTATCCCATCGGCACGACGCCGGCGTCCGATCCAAACGCGGCCCTTGTGACCTATAACGTTCCCTCCCCAAGTCAGGAAAATTCTGGAGTCATGCGCATCGATCACCGTTTCAATGAGCATGATTCCATGTACGGCCGCTATAACATCGATGACGGCTCATCGGTGAGTGCGCTCAACGTCTTCCAGGGCGTCACCGTCAATTCACGGATTCAAAACTTCGTTCTGGAAGAGCTCCATATCTTCAGCCCAACTCTTCTCAATGAGTTTGAGTTTGGATTCAACCGGAATACCTACCTCCAGGCACAGAACACCGGCCTTCCCTACAACATTTCAATTACCGGGTTTACCCCGGCGGCCGAGAACTACTCCAAAGCGCAGATTCCCCAGAGCTTCTCTCTCAATGACACTCTGACAAAGGTCATCGGCCAACACACCCTGAAAATGGGTGTCGATCTGCGACGAGTCATGATCAACGAAGGCAACTCCGTCGATGGGACCCTGACTTATGTGGGAGCCTCAACTCCCACGGGGATCGACTACACAAATCTCCTCAATGGACGTCTCGACTCGATTCTGGTCACGGCAGCTCTTACGACCCGGGGACTCCGCAAGAATCAATATATGGGCTACTTCCAGGACCAATGGAAGATGACCTCGGAGCTCACGATCAACATGGGCCTCCGTTATAACTTCTTCGCCCCATTCCACGAGAAAAGCGGGAACGCGGTTCCATTCGATATTCCCATGTGCGGCGGCTATTGCACTCCCGGAGGCGACTTCAACCTCCCGGACTATCTGAATCTGGATCCTCGCGTGGGACTCGCCTATTCGCCCAATGCCCTGAAAGGTTCCACCGTTCTGCGGGCGGGATTTGGCATCTATCACGGTGAAACGCAGCTCGGAGATGAAGACAGTCCAGCAGTCAATACGGAGCCTTCAACGAAGCTGACATCATCGAACACCACGGTGTACACCTATCCGTCTGCTCTGGCGCTGATCCCAACGACAGGCCTGGCGACCACTCCACGATCCATGCTGCTCAAGCGGCCGATCAGCTATACCACCCAGTGGACGGCATCGATCCAGCAGAGTCTTGGACATGAAACGACCGCAACAGTAACCTATCTCGGCGTCAAGGGAACCCACCTGTTCCGGCGTAGCTACACCAACCTGATCAATCCAGCGACCGGCACGCGCCCGCTCCCACAGTATCCGAGCGCGATCGATACCAAGATCAACGCAGGGATGAGCATCTTCCATGCACTTCAGTTCAGTATGACCCGGCGGTATCACAACGGAATCTTCGTGTCGGGCAACTATATGTGGTCGCATGCGCTCGACGACAACTCCGTGGGTGCCGGAGAAGCGAACTCTCCTCAGAACGTAGCGATTCCGTCTGCGGACTATGCATCGAGCTCTAACGATGTCCGTCATACCCTGACTGCAAGCATTGTCTATGAACTGCCTCTCGGAATAGGCAAGCGTTATATGAACACCAGTCGTTGGGCAGACCTCGCAGTAGGAGGATGGTCGATCGATAACCTGCTCATTGGGCGAGCTGGACTTCCCATCGA
>NZ_JBFRCY010000845.1:0-3642 GCF_052113305.1 Terriglobus sp. YAF25 | reverse complement strand
GTGCTGTACACGGTAGCCGGTAAAGACTTCAATTTTCCCGTTGTCCATCAGAACGGGGAAATGGACGATGATCTCGCGGTTCGGCAGACGTAGAACTTTTTGTAGACCTTCTTCGAGCCCGAGTTTTTCTGCCGCTTCATTGAAGCGGGCTTCCTGCGCTGCCCAGGGGTTGGTTTCCTGGTCAAGCGTCAAAATTTCGTTCACCTGCATGTTTTTGTCCTTCATGGTTGTCGCTGTCAGCAGCGTCTCTCCGGCCGTCGTGCTGCCACGGTATAGGTCGGCAGCAGAACTGGTTTGACCAGACCGGTCGGTGGCCAAACCGCACGAGTATAGGACGCCAAAAACATGAACTGCAACACTACAAAGGTGGGATAAAAACGGTTGAATGGTTGGTTAGTTGAATAGTTGAATCGTGAGTTTCAGATCTTCCGGGCCGTTTGGGCTCACCATTCAACAATTCAACCATTCAACTTTTCTTCAATCCCCTCGTACCAGGTACTCGTCGGTGATGACGGCAACAAGGGCGGCGGTGGGGACGGCTACCAGGGCTCCGACGATGCCGGCGACGGCGGTGCCGCAGAGCAGCGCGACCAGGACGGTGATGCCCATCAGGTCGACGCTGGAGCGCATGATCCTAGGCACCAGCCAGGCATTCTCAACCTGGGAGTAGATGACGTAGAAGAGCAGGACGAGCAATGCCTTGGTCCAGGAATCGATCGCGGCAACGCAGAAGACAATGATGATGGTGATGAGATTGCCTGCCACCGGAATGATGTTGGTGATACCCATCAGGACACCCAGCAGCATGAAGTAGCGGACGTGCAGCGAGAAGAAGACGATGATGCTGTACACGCCCTGGATGGCCATGAGCGAGAGCTGGCCGATGAGCCAGCGGCTGACGCGCAACTCTGCTTTCTGCAGCGTCATATCCAGGCGAGTGCGGTAGATGGCCGGCACCATGGAGAGGAAGTAGCGGTAAACGGTATCGCCCTCAAGGATGAAGTACATCGTGAGGATGACCCCTCTGCGAACTGCTTCAGATCGGAGATGACCGGGGGAAGGCCGAGCCAGAAGAGCAGCGTCAGCAGGCCGAGGATGCCGATCATCAGAACGAGGACGGAGATGCCTTGGTTGGGGCTCCAGCTCCTGATCTTCCAGCGCATGATGGCGTGCACGACCGGCGTGAGCACGACAGCGAAGATGGCTGAGACGTAGAGAATCTCGAGCTGATGCATCAGCTTCCAGGCGAGGAAGCTGGCAAACATGACCAGGAAGGTAAAGAGAATATAGCCGCGAATCTCGCGGGAGCGGTCTTTCGGGGGATTGATGATGGGTGGTTCCACCAGGCGCAGGTCTCCGTGCTAACACAGTTTCGTCAAAGCATACGATGCGGAAACTGCGCCTGGCGCGTGAAGTTAGTGCCGGCGCAACTCCTCAATCAACCGTGCGACGGTCTCAGTCGGGGTGAGCGCCTCGGTTTCCACGATGATGTGGGCTGCGCGCTGGTATTGCGGACGACGCGCCTTGAAGCGGGCGGCGGCAGTATCTGGGTCCTTGAGGACAGGACGGATAGCAGCATCCGGCTGAAGCACGCAGCGATCGAAAAGGATCTCGAACGGCGCATCGAGGAAGACCGTGAGGGTGTTGGGCTTCTGTTCGAGGAGCAGGCGATTGGTGAGCGACTCCAACGCTCCACCACCAAGGGCGATGACAGCATTATGGCGGCCAAGTGCCGCGGCAAGAGCGCGGGTCTCAAGCTGCCGGAAGCCGGGCTCACCGTGCTGGGTGAAGAGCTCGGCGATGGTGGCGCCGTGCGTTGTTTCGATGATGTGATCGAGATCGCAGAACTCCCAGCCAAGCTCCTTGGCCAGGGCGCGGCCTAATTTAGGGTTCTATCCGTGGAACACGCGCCCGCGCTTCGCCTGAGCCGCTACTGGCCACCAGTAGCGGTAGGTAAAGCAAAAGCCGGGCTGGAATGCGCGCATCCGCATGTCAGTTGTAGAGAGTAGCCTCAGGCACGGGAAGTTGCAAGAAAAAGTTCCGGGTTCGGGGCAGATCCGGCCAAGGAAGATTTAACTGTTATGTTTTGTTTGAGTTAGAGGTGTTGAATGGTTCGTGCATAGCGCGAATGCCCACATCTCGGCGTAGCCGAGATATGGGGCACCCAGGTGGAGCTATCCCTAAATGGTTTCGCGGGGTTCGGTCATCTTTTGCGGGTCGAGGATCTCGGTGATCTGTTCGTCGGTCAGCAGTTCTTTTTCGCGGGCGAGGGAGAGGATGCCTTTGCCGCTTGCGATCGACTCCTTTACCAGTTCTGCCGCTTTGGCGTAGCCGATGTAGGGATTGAGCGCCGTCGCCAGTGAGACGGTGGACTCTGCATAGAAGGCGCAGCGATCTTCGTTGGCGGTGATGCCGGCGATACAGCGCTCATCGAACTCACGCAGCATATTAGTCAGGATCTGGATCGACTGCAGCGTGTTGTAGGTGATGGTGGGCATCATCACATTCAGTTCGAGCTGTCCTGCCTGTACGGCATAGCCAATGGCGGTGTCGTTCCCGATGACCTGAAAGGCGACCATGGCGGCAAGCTCTGCCAGTACCGGATTCACCTTGCCGGGCATGATGCTGGAGCCGGGCTGCAGTGCGGGAAGCTGAATCTCATTCAGGCCGGTGTTGGGGCCGCTGGCGAGCAGGCGCAGATCGTTGGAGATGCGGATGACCTCGAGAGCAAGCGTGCGCAGCGATCCCGAGAGGTCCGCCATCGGCGCACAGCTCTGCATGGCATAGCGCATATCGGGCGCGGGGCAGAGCGGCTGCCTGGTCAGTGTCGAGAGGTTCTGGATGGCCAGAGCGCGGTACTGCGGATGGGTGTTGAGCCCGGTGCCGACAGCCGAGCCTCCCAAACCAAGCTCCCGTAGGCTGGCCGAGGTGCGGCTGATCGTGCGGCAGGCGTGCGCGATAGCGAGACCATAGGCAGCGAACTCCTGTCCCAGACGGATCGGCGTTGCGTCCTGCATGTGCGTGCGGCCGGACTTGAGGACGTGATCAAACTGCTCTGCCTTCTTCGCAAAGGTGGCGGAGAGTGACTTCAGCACCGGGTAGATGTCCTCGAGAGCCAGCAGCGCGGAGAGGCGCATGGCCGTCGGAAAAACATCGTTGGTCGACTGGCCGTAATTGACGTGGTCGTTGGGATGCACCTTCTCGTAGCTGCCGAGCTTCGCGCCCAGGATCTGGTTGGCGCGGTTGGCGATCACCTCGTTGGTGTTCATGTGAAAGCTGACACCGGCACCGGCCTGGAAGACATCGATCACGAACTGGTCATGGTGTTTACCGTCGAGGATCTCCTTGGAGGCGGCCATGATGGCGTTGGCGCGTTCGGCGGTGACCGTGTTCAGGTCGCGATTGGCTTCAGCTGCTGCCATCTTGATGGCCGCGATGGCGCGGATCAGGGCGGGATGAGCGCGCATGCCGCTGATGGGAAAGTTGCGGATGGCGCGGGCAGTCTGCGCGCCGTAGAGGGCGTCGGCCGGAAGTTCGATGGCGCCGAGGGAGTCTTTTTCTGTACGGGTTTTCATGAGGGCTCAGCCGGTCCCTATTATCGCTTGCGGGCGTGCGAATACCCACATCTCGGCGCAGCCGAGG
>NZ_JBFRCY010000844.1:0-1760 GCF_052113305.1 Terriglobus sp. YAF25 | reverse complement strand
CGTATTGATGGCCTCTTTCAACTGCAGAATCTCACCGCGCACGTCTACCGTGATCTTGCGGGAGAGGTCACCGCTGGCTACGGCCGTTGCCACCTCGGCGATGTTGCGCACCTGGCCGGTAAGGTTACTGGCCATCGAATTTACTGAGTCCGTAAGGTCTTTCCAGGTTCCGGCCACCCCGGGTACCTGCGCCTGGCCGCCCAGCTTACCGTCGGTACCTACCTCACGGGCAACACGCGTCACCTCGGACGTAAAGACGCTGAGCTGCTGAATCATCGTATTAACGATGTTGGCGGAGCGCAGGAACTCGCCTTCCAGGGGTCGACCGTCCACGTCAAGCCGCACGGTCTGCGTCAGGTTGCCCTGGGCCACAGCGCCGATCGCTCGGGTTACTTCGACCGTCGGACGGAGCAGATCCTCGACCAGCGTATTGACGCTGGCCTCCATCTCTCCCCAGGAGCCACGACGTTCCTGAAAGCACGACCGCTCGCGGGTTCGGCCCTCTTTACCGACAACCTGGCCGACGCGTTTCAACTCGCCGGCCATCTGCTGGTTGGCTGAGACGATGTCGTTGAAGGAATCTGCGACCTTACCTTCAACTCCCGTCCAGTGATTGGGGAGGCGCACCGAGAAGTCGCCATCGCGCATACGGCGCAAGGCGTCCAGAACGATCGCAATGTCAAACTGGGATCGGTCCGCGGCAGGGAGTTCAGCAGTAAGTACAGAAGCTGCAAGATCAGTCTTAGCTGACTTGCTGACAACTCGTTTCACGCATCACCCTCACTCAGGTGTTGAGCGCTTGTTGCTCACTACCAGAATTTAAATGAAAACCAGGCAAACGGTCAGATGCCAGATGCGTTAGGGGTGGTTGCTTAGTAACGAGGCCACCTCACACCGAACGTTATACAGATACTACGGCCACCGTACCTGCTTCCACTGTTACTTTTGGCGGATGGGTGAGTGTGTTGTGCAGAACACAGTGGTGCACGCTGTCATCGACGCCGGCCTGATGCTCCGGGGTCAGCTCCGAGGGCGTATGAACGACGATACGTATCTCCCCCAGCCGGGCCGGGGAGGTCAGCTTTTCAGCGGAGATAGGCCACCGCATAGAAGGCGGCACAGGCACCGCGGCACCCCTTCCGGGATACCCAGCTACAGGGAAAATGCTCTAACGATCCCTCAACGCCGTGAAGACAAGGCATATGCCGACGCAGGCGGTCGCCAGGAGCCATTTGGGGCTCATAAAAGCGGCGGCAAGCGTCGTAAGCAACACAACCACTCCGGAGACAAGACGAAGCGTCCTCTCGAACGACCAGCCTGCCGGCGCTTGATAGTGCAGAGGCCGCCCTTCGGTATACCACCCTGCCGTACCGCCGCGCAGCACGTAGGACTCGATGCCAAACTCCGCAAGGCGGTGCGCGGCCATCCGGGCACGCGCTTCGCCCTGGCAAACCAGTACGATACGCTCCCCGGGTTCTACTGGGATCGGCCCCAGCGTCTCCAGTGGTTGATTCACCGCCCCAGGCAGATGCCCGGCTGCAAATTCACACGCAGACCGAACATCGATCACTCGAACCGGCAGATGCCGTTGCCGCCACCCTTCGAGAATTGCGGAGGGAATCTCCACCACCGTCTTTTTATGTCGTGGCCCCGAGTTCATCGCTCGTTCTCCTCAGAGGAATAGAGCCTTTTTCCTGTAGGTGTAGCGCAGGGCTTGTGCATCTATGGGCGTTTTCCCCAATGAAAACGCCACTGCACGC
>NZ_JBFRCY010000843.1:0-1764 GCF_052113305.1 Terriglobus sp. YAF25 | reverse complement strand
GTCCAGTGCCGGTGTAGTACCTGAAGTGGTTGCCCTCCGGCCGCGCCTGCCGTCCTCCGAAGCGTGGGTCTAGCGGGTAAACACGATTCTGTTTTGCTTCCGCATCGAAGAGGACGGCCAATTCCGCGACTTTGTCAGGATTTTTGGCGGCTACGTCATCCGCTTCGGAGTAGTCCTCGCTCAGGTGATACAGCTCCCAAGGCTGGCGATTCGGGTCCGGAGGCGGCTGAGTGGTGTATACCCAGGGAAGCAGGCCGCTACGTGATGCCGCCATCCAGCCGTCGTGATAGATGGCCCGGTTACCCAGCATCTCAAAGTATTGGGTTGTGCGCAGGCTCGGCACACTGGCTGAGGAGAAGGTCGCCAGCATGCTCATGCCGTCCATGCGCTGTTGCTTCACGCCATTCACTTCAATGGGCACCGGGATATGTGCCGCCTCCAGAACGGTGGGAGCAATATCGGTCACGTCCTCAAACTGTTCCCGCAAGGCTCCGCCATCATGGATTCCTTTTGGCCAACAGACCACCAGAGGATCACGGGTTCCACCCAGGTGTGAGGCGATGCGCTTGCCCCACCGAAATGGAGTGTCTCCGGCCCACGCCCAGCCCACCGGATAGTGAGGCGTCGTCTCCGGCCCGCCAAGCTTATCGAGGATCTTGAGCATCTCAGCCGTGGACTCCCGCTCGCCGTTGATCGCCGCCATGATGTTGCCCGTGCCTTGCAAGCCGCCTTCCAGGCTGGCGCCATTGTCTCCGGCAATAAAGAGAACCATCGTGTTGTCCAACTGGCCGGTATCGCGAATCGCGTCGATCACGCGCCCGATCTCGTGATCGGTCTGTGCCATAAATCCGGCAAAGACCTCCATCAGGCGTGAGGCGACCTTCTTTTCGTCCGGCGAGAGCGAATCCCATGCAGGAATCTCCTTGGGGCGAGGCGTCAGCTTCGCATCCTTCGGGACCACACCGAGCTTCTTCTGGCGCTCAAAGACAATCTCACGATACTTGTCCCAGCCCATATCGAACTGGCCGCGGAACTTGTCGATCCAGGGCTTGGGAGCCTGCAGCGGGGTATGCGTTGCTCCGGGAGCAAAGTAGACGAAGAAAGGCTTCTCAGGAGACAGCGACTTCTCCGATTTGATCCAGCGAATCGCATGATCGGCCAGATCTTCGTTCAGCGTGAAGTCGGCCTTGCGTCCAGCTGGCGCCGACATCTCGACCGGCTGTGTCCCAGAGGTAAGCTCCGGATACCACTGGTCTGTTTCACCATTCAGGAAACCATAGAACTCATCGAACCCCTGATGTGTTGGCCAGTGATCGAATGGGCCGGAGATCTTGTCTTCGCTTTCCGGAATCAGATGCCACTTGCCGTAGGCGGCCGTTGCGTATCCGTTCATCTGCAGCACTTGCGGTAACAGTGCCGCGCTCTTCGGGATCGACGCGTTATAGCCGGGGAAGTCGGTTGCCAGATTGGTGATTGTCCCCATCCCGACAGCATGATTGTTCCTGCCCGTCAGCAATGCCGCGCGTGTGGGCGAGCAGAGGGCTGTGACATGGAAGCGGTTGTAACGCAATCCCTTCGCTGCGAGGGAGTCAAGCGTCGGTGTCGGGACCAGACCTCCAAATGTGCCGGATTGGCCATACCCGGCATCGTCGATCAACACCAGCAATACGTTCGGAGCGCCCGCTGGGGCTCGCAACGGTGGTGTCGGAGCCGCCGTTGAGTTCGCGAAACTGGAGCCAACGGTCCCCGTAAAAGGGGGAGGCG
>NZ_JBFRCY010000842.1:0-1765 GCF_052113305.1 Terriglobus sp. YAF25 | reverse complement strand
CAGGAAGCTCTGCCTGGCAGCATCTCTTATTCTGCTTATCGCAGGCGGCGTGGTTTTCTCCACGCTGAAACCGCAATTCTTCCCCAAAGATCTCCAATATTTTTCCTATATCGACGTGTGGCTACCTGAAGACTCTCCGGCAAGCGCAACCAGCGAAGTCGCGCAACAGGTCGAATCCATCACACGTCAGGTAGCAGAGGAATATGGAAAGCGCCATCCGGAACATGGCCGTGCAAAAGAAGTGCTGCAATCGATGACGACGTTTGTGGGCGGCGGTGGCCCTCGTTTCTGGAGCAGTGCCACCCCTGAAGACCGGCAGACGAATTACGCCCAGGTCATTCTACGTACGAAGGACAATCACGATACGACCCCACTTCTAGCTCTTTTGCAGGTCGAATTGGATAGAAGGATTCCAGGTGCCATCATTGACACCCGGACTCTGGAAACGGGTAAGCCTGTCGGGATTCCAATTCAGGTCAGAATCTCGGGCGAAGATTTGCCGCGCCTGAAGCTTGAAGCGGCGAAGCTCAAGCAGATCTTTCGCGATGTTCCGGTGGCTGCCAGAGTTCGAGACGATTGGGGTGACTCAAGCACCAGAGAGGTAGTACATGTCGATGTCGACCGCGCCAATATGGCACACGTCACGAACGCAGATGTCTCGACTTCTATCGATGCGGCACTTCATGGTGTAACCGCTGGGGCTTTGAGAGATGGCGACAAACAGGTTCCGATTGTTGGACGCATGCAAATGGAACAACGTGCTCAGCTCTCTGATTTGCACAGTCTGTATGTCTTCTCGCAACAGGGGACGGCGCCAGTACCTGTCGATCAGGTGGCGACAATCTCTCTAGAGCCCGTAGTCTCGAAAACCAAGCGCTTCGATCAGTATCGGACCATCACCATACAGTGCTGGCCTACTCAAGGTCATTTGCCGTCGGAAGTCCTTGCAGCAGCTATGCCGAAGCTGAAAGAGTTCCAGAAACAACTTCCCGACGGTTTCATCTTCCGGTTCGCTGGCGAGCAAAAAGAGCAGGTTAGTGGTTTCGGCGATCTCACAACTGTACTTGTGATTTGYGTGTGCGCCATTTACCTCGCACTGCTCGCGCAATTCAAGCATGCCTTCAAGCCCTTGATCGTGTTTGCTGCTATTCCTTATGGAATCGCCGGAGCGGTTATCGCGTTGGCGATCATGGGGCAGCCATTTGGCTTCATGGCCTTCCTGGGAATCATCAGCCTCATCGGCGTGATCGTGAGCCATATCATTGTTCTGTTTGAATTCATCGAAGAACGCCGGGAAGCTGGCGAGGATCTGGAACAGGCGCTGATCGACGCAGGTATTCTCCGTCTGAGACCCGTCATGATTACTGTCGCGGCCACGGTGATTGCTCTGTTCCCACTGGCGGCGCACGGTGGTCCCCTCTGGGAGCCCTTGTGCTACGCCCAGATTGGGGGCCTGACGATTGCGACGTTCGTAACGCTCGGTCTCGTGCCGGTTCTCTACTCCTTTGTAGTCTTGGACCTGAAGCTGATCCGTTGGGAGCAGGTTCAAGAGACGACATCCGCTGCCACTTCCGACGATGTCAATGAAACGCCGATAGTTTCTAGAGTTCAACCATGCTCATAGATACAGCTGCAGTGATTCAACATGCCTGGATCACTCGCTTTCGGCCAGAGGATGGCTTTGTAGCGAGCTGTGAAGCAGGAGGAAAATCGACCAGCAGGACAAATTGAGGAGGGCGGCGGTCTTTCGCCGCCGCCCGTAGTC
>NZ_JBFRCY010000841.1:0-1768 GCF_052113305.1 Terriglobus sp. YAF25 | reverse complement strand
ACACCATACATCTCATTGATCTTCAACAGCCCCAAGCGTGCTGACACCGGTGGGAGCAGCGGGGTCCCCGGCCAGCTTGCTGGCTAGGGTGTTCAGCCCGCTGATAAAGGCGTAAAAATGAATGGGCTTTCGCCCTGAGCCCTTCCCTGACAGACAGAGGAGGCCCAGGGCTATAAAGCCCATTCTTTTGGAGCTGCTTAACCGTGGCCTAAAGGCCACGGCTCCCACCGGTTCAAGCTTCGCTCGAATAGTTCACCCCGAATATCCCACCCATCGCTATCCACCCCAACGAACAAGTTCGTCGGGGACCGCGGTACGCGATGGATGGGGCACCTAGTGCGCGGGCTAGAGCATTTTCCCTGTTGCTGGGTATCGCGGAAAGGGGCGTGCAGCGGCGTTTTCATTGCGGAAAACGCCCATGGAAGCGGAAGTCCTACATTACACCCGCAGGGAAAATGCTCTAGCCGGAATTCGGCGATACGTCCTGGCTACTGCACGGTTACGGTTTTCTCTGCTGTGTACACATTTCCGTTTGCATCCCACAGTTTGAAGACCAGATCGTGGTTTCCCGTGCCGAGTGCTTGATACGTATCGATGGACGATGAGCCGCCGACGCATCCGGCGTTCTGGATGCATCCGTCGTCCTCGATCGTGAGATGTCCGTCGATATAGAGCTGCGCGGAAGTAGGAACCACCGGCGTATATCCATTCGCCAGGATATGGACCGGGGAGCCGCTGGTTGCGCCGGAGGGTAGACACATATTCGCGGTTCCCAAAGCAGCTGGGCAGACCGGTTCCGGCGTTCCGCTATAGACGTTGATATGGCGCTCGGACCGGAAGTTCAGGCCGGTGTAGTCCCAGGCCTTCACTACCAGGAAGTTGGCGCCGTTGTTCATGGGGAAGCTCTGGTCAAACGAACTTACAGGCTGCGAGTACGTCAGATTTCCATTGGTATAAAGCTGCAGCGCGGTCACCTGATGCGTGTCATATGCATTCGCTTGCACGCGTACCGTGGGGCCTGGCAGATAGGTATTGTCCACCGGCACGCAGACAGTCACCGCTGGATTGATCTGACTGGTCGAACATGGCGCGCGGTTCGTCGCGTTCAGAAAGATCTGCGTTTGCGCCGAGCCCGGCAAGTCCGAAACGAAGTCCATCATGCCATCGCGGTTGAAGTCACCCGCCGTAGGCGCTCCTACACTGTCCGTTGTCGCGACAAACTGCGCCGGAGTCTGGTCATACGAGCCATCCGGATGTCCGAGCCAGACAAATAAACCACTCTGAGCTCCTGTGGTCCTATTCCCTCCAACCAGATCACCGACGCCATCGCCGTTCACATCCACGCCCAGCATACGGTTCGTTGCCTGAATGCCATCCGACATCACCAGTGTTCGCTCGAACAGTCTCTGCTGGCCCTGTCCGTAAAAGGCGATGACACCCTGGCAGGTTGAGTTGCTCCCCTTGATGGTGTCCTGGGTGCCGCAGCTATACGAAAGCAAAATGTCGGCCATCCCATCCTGATTGAGATCGGCAATCGACAATCCCGCGGGAGATGTGAACGCCGTCAGTACAGCTTTGCGGAAGTTCTCATGGCCATCGTTCCACAAGATATACGTTCCTGATCCGGCCGGGTTGCCGATGGTCATCGCAACAATGTTCTGAATGCCGCTATGGTCGAAGTCGCCTGCACCGACGGAGATCACATCCGTGTTTGCTTCCATCGCGATGGTGTTCTGCAAAACGAAACTGCGACCGCTCACGTCATTGA
>NZ_JBFRCY010000840.1:0-2688 GCF_052113305.1 Terriglobus sp. YAF25 | reverse complement strand
GGCTGGCTCATGGCAAATGGCTCGCAGAGCTCGTTGACGGATGCCTCGCCCTGTGCCAGCCGCGCGAGAATCGCGCGGCGGGTGGGGTCCGCCAGTGCCTGAAACGTGATGTCGAGATGGTTTATCGAGTCCATAGCCGCTTCCATAGCAATTTATTTATATAACTATTTTGTTATATGTCAAGCAGAAATTTCGAGCATCATAGAAACCATGGTTCGACGCTTCGCAAGTCTTGTTCTTCTCTTTGCCGTTCCGGCCTTCTCTCAGACGCTGCATGACGTCGCTAAACGCGTGAATGACCACTACAACCGGCTTAGCTCGCTGGAGGCAAAGTACACTGAGCGATATACCGGTATGGGGATGAACCGGACCGAGAGCGGCACGCTGCTGCTGAGGAAACCGGGCAAGATGCGTTGGAGCTACGCCGCTCCTGAGGGCAAGCTCTTCGTCCTGGATGGTAAGAACGCTTACTTCTACACGCCAGGCGACGCCCAGGCACAGAAGATTCCGGCCAAGCAACTGGACGACATGCGCAGCCCGCTGCGGTTTCTGCTGGGCCACACCAACCTCGAAAAAGAGCTCGACCACCTCGGCATGACCACCTCCGGCGACCGCGCCATCTTCACTGGGATCCCAAAGGGCATGGAAGACCGTGTGAAGGAGTTCACGGTCACGGTTATAGCCGAGACCGGCGCCATCGTGGGTCTGAAGATCGAGGAGCAGGATGGCTCCGTTACTGAGTTCAGCTTCAGCTCCCTGAAAGAGAACGTCCCGACCAAGGACTCCGACTTCGTCTTCACACCCCCTGCCGGGGTCGAGATCGTCTCCGGACTTCCTCCCGTATAGAACGAAACAACTCACCGCAGATGCCGCCTCTTGAACTACGACCAATCTGTCCTATAAAAATAGGACTGAATGTGTCCTAAATAGAAGGCGGTTTCTCGTATGCGTCCTGCCCTGCCCCTCTCTCTTTTTGCTCTTCCTCTTACTCTCCTGGCCCAGGGTCCTGGAGGACCGGGCAGCCCAGGTGGAGGCCCCGGCGGACCTCCGCCGCGCATTGTGCTGCAGGCATTGGATACCGATCACGACGGCCAGCTCTCGCTTGCAGAGATTGCCGCAGCTTCAGCCGGCCTGCTCTCTCTGGATGTGAATCATGACGGTCAGTTGACCTCGCTGGAGTATCTGCCGAATCAGGCCGATCCCAAAGCGAACAATGCCGACGAGATGGCCCAGCGCCTGATGGCCTTCGATAAGAACGGTGACGGAGTTCTGACCAGGGACGAAGTTCCGGAACGTATGGCCGGCATCTTCGCCCGTGCGGACAAGAACGGCGACGGAAAGATCAACGCCGATGAGCTGAAGTCCACCGCCTCAAAGACAGCCGGACCAAACGGGCGGGTCGAGCGCGGAACCAATGTCACTCGCATGGACCCGATCCTCTCGGCGCTCGATGCCGACCATGACGGCGTCATCTCCGCAGCTGAGATCGCCGCCGCACCGGCAGCACTGAAGGCTCTCGATAAGGATGCAACTGGTTCGTATAACGAAGAAAGAGGTCTGCATGTCCTTTCACAAGAACACGGCGCTATTGCTCTGCCTTACCGCTTCTGCCCTGGCACAGAAGCCGGCTACCCACGTCTTTCACTACGACAACGTCCTTGGCACCTCGATGGAGCTGAAGCTGCATACGGCCTCCGCCGGTGAGACTAACCGTGCCGAAAAGGCCGTCCTGAGCGAGATCGAGAGTGAGAACAAAATTCTCTCCGCCTGGCAGTCGAACTCAGAATTTTCACGCTGGATGAAGACCCACAACACTCCGGTGAAGGTCTCTCCAGAGCTGCTCGAAGTGCTTGCTCTCTTCGATGAATACCGTCAGCAAACCGGCGGGGCCCTGGACCCCAGCGCAGAGACCGCCACCCGCGTCTGGAAGCGGGCAGCCGTGGAGAATCGCGTCCCGACGCAGGCGGAACTCAGCAAAGCAGTCGAGAAGATGCAGCAGCCGCACTGGACTCTGGATAAGGTTCACGGCACCGCAACCCATCTGGATGACGCTCCTGTCGCGCTGAACTCATTCGCGAAGAGCTACATCGCCGGCCATGCGGCCGATAAGGCCCTGACTGCGGGCGCGAGTGGCGTTCTGCTCAACATCGGCGGCGATATCGTCGTTCGCGGCGACCTGACGGAACGTGTTGCCATTACCGATCCCAAGGCCGCTGCCGATAATGACGAACCCATCGACATGGTCCGTGTAACCAACCGCACCATTGCTACCTCCGGCGACTACCGCCGTGGCTTCGACATCGGCGGGCAGCACTATTCGCACCTGATCGATCCGCGCACCGGCGAGACGGCAGAGAACGTCATCTCGTCGACCGTCATCGCGAAGGACCCGGCAATGGCCGGCGCACTGGCGACCGCATTCAGCGTGATGCAGCCCGAAGAGTCGAAGAAGCTCGCCGCGAAGCTTTCCGGCGTCGATTACATGCTCGTGCTGCGCGACGGCTCAACGATCGCATCCGCCGGTTGGCAGAACCGCGAGGTTCCTCGCCTGGTCACCACCGGGTTTGCACCCGCGACCAAGACCGCCGGTCTGGACCTAATGATCAACTTCGAAATTGCGCGCATCGACAGCCCACGATACCGTCGTCCCTACGTCGCGGTGTGGGTGGAAGACCAGGATCACTTCCC
>NZ_JBFRCY010000839.1:0-1788 GCF_052113305.1 Terriglobus sp. YAF25 | reverse complement strand
CGTGAGTTCCGCGCGGCGCTAATTGAAGGCGACAAGGTAAAGGCGCACGCACTGGTCAAGGACTGGCAGTATGCCGGCTACCAAATGACCGTCTTCTCGCGCAGTGAAGAAGAGTATGCCGAGGAGAATGTCTTCCACAAGAAGCTGATCTTCAACATGCCCGATGCGCTCGAAGCCGCTGGCGCCAAAGTCCTCAACGCGGATAATTTCACCTCATACGTTGTTGTCGATCGCGAATTGATCACCGCCCAAAACCCCATGTCAGACCACGAGCTGGCCGCCAAGTTCATCGAGGCGCTGGCCACCGCGCACTGATCTAGCAAGAGACTCAAAGTACAGCCAGATGTTGGACGGGAGGCCCGGAGGGTGCGACGGGAATAGAACCCAGCACAATATCGCACCTAACTCTAAGGAGGAGAAGTCAATATGAACTTCAAAGTGGGCATGGCCCTCATGGCCGTAGCTTCTGTGTTCGCCGCTGCCTCGTGTGCTGCTCAGGTTCCGGCCTACCCGCCGTTGAACGACGGGCAGTCGGTGTCGCTGCCTTCGACGCACTACAAATTCCAAGACAGCGGAGCGAAAGGAGCTACTCCGAACAAGGGAATTCAATATTCAAATGTCTGGGGAGACGTGACGAAGGGCGCCCATGGAGCGTTCTTCCGGTTTGATCCCGGTTTCACGAGTTACGTTCACACCCACACTTACGACTATTACGCCGTCGTGATCAAAGGTGAGATGGAAAACTACAAGCGCGGTGAAACGCCAGCCAAGCTAGGCCCCGGCTCCTACTGGTATCAGCGCGGCAAGGAGAAACACATCACCGCCTGCGTGTCCAAAATACCTTGCGAAATCTACATCGTTCAAAGCGACAAGTTTGACGCGCAGAATTTCCCCGGCGAATAAGCCGACCACAGGCGTCGAACCGGGCCATCTCTCGTGCATTCCCCAATGCTCGCAGAGAGAGCCCGGAGACGATTTAGCGCTGGCCGCGCTCTCAGGCTGCCGGTTCGCTCCGGCCACGACGGCCCGGCGACAATCCGACTGGAGATCATCATGAAGACCGAAACCATTGCAGAGCAGAACAAGAAAACCGTGCTCGCCTTCTACAAAGAAGCGCACTTTGACGGCGACGTCGACGGTGCGATCTCAAGATACGTGGGCGACACCTATGTACAACACACCCCTGCTAGTGAGGACGGCGTAGAAGGCCTGCGGAAATACATCAACGCCTTTCTGGCAAACTTTCCCAACGCCAAGGGGGACATCAGGCATGTGCTGGCCGACGGTGATCTTGTCGCCGTGCATGCCAGCTGGACTGGCCTCATCAGTAAGAATGGTGATGTCAGTGTTGATCTTTTCCGGGTAAAGGATGGAAAGCTTGTAGAACACTGGGATGTAGTTCAAGGCATCCCTGACGCCTCGAAGAACACCAACCCGATGTTCTAGCGCCTGCAGCCAAACAATCACATGCGGGATAAGGGGCTGTTTGGTGCCGGACCCAAAGTGTGCTTTTCGCGACTGCCGAGCAGGTCATTTCCAGGCTCGGCAGTCGTGCTTTGCTAGATGGCGATGTCAATCGTTCTTGCTGAAGATGTCCGACAATTGTTTCGCAACGGTCTTCAGAATCTGATCGGAAAGGTCAGCGTCCGAGACGGCACGCGAAAGTCCGATTGCGCCAACACAGGCGCTGCAGATCAAGATCGCCTTTGCGTGCCTTTGTCTGCGGCCCTCATCAGGGAGCTGTTCAGCGATGTCGGCGAAACGACGCTCAACTCGGTCCGTATAGAC
>NZ_JBFRCY010000838.1:0-3108 GCF_052113305.1 Terriglobus sp. YAF25 | reverse complement strand
GCCCTGCAGGGCGCCAATATGCATGCGGAAGCTCCCATCCGCGGGGGACGGACGAACACCGATGAAGATGTAAAAAACGTTTTCAGTATGCTTCACCAGATTCATGCCAATTTTGTGCGGCTTGCCCACTATCCGCATGACGAACGGATGGTGCGGCAGGCAGACCATGAAGGGCTTATGGTGTGGTCTGAGATTCCATTGTGGCAAAGAATCTCGTTCAGCAAACAGGAGGTCTACGACAAGGCCGTTGTGATGCTGCATGAGATGATCCGCCGCGACCGGAACAGGGCTGCGATCCTCTTCTGGTCGGTTTCGAATGAGACACCCAATAACGCTGACCGTACTAAATTCCTCACGGCGCTCGCCAACGAGGCTCGGCACGAGGATCAAACCCGCCTGATCACGTCAGCACTGATCGGCCCCAGGGTGAATGAGGACCGCATCGTGCAGGAGGATCCCCTGATGGATGCACTGGACGTGGTCGGTCAGAACCAATACATCGGCTGGTATGAGGGAACTGCCGAAGATGCTGACCGCAAGATCTGGGTGCTGGTCTCTCCCTGTGCAGGCCGCTTTTATTTGTTTCCCGGACTAAAGCGGCCTTTAAACTTACCGTTGACAATTCCTCCAAAGATGCAACAAAATCTCGGGCGGCCTCAGAACTACAGATTTTGAGTGCTTCAAGTTAAACCGCAGTGATTTTGGCCGACCGGGAAGAACGGCGGCTTTGGAGGTTACAGATGCAGAAGTTCCTATACAGCATGGCCACATGCGCGTTGCTCCTGCTGGCGTTTTCGGCCGGCGGACGCATGGAGGCACAGACCAGCTTCGGGCAGATTACCGGGTCAGTCACCGATGTGAGCGGTGCCAACCTGCCGGGAGCAACCATCAAAGTCACAGAACAGAACACAGGAAATACCCGCACCATCCAGAGCGATCAGGATGGCAGCTACATTGTTACCAATCTCCCGATCGGCATCTATACGCTTTCTGTGTCGCATGAGGGTTTCAAGACGGTACAGCAGAGCGGCATGAGTATTTCAGCAGACGCAAAGCTGACCTCGAACTTCAGCCTTTCCATCGGCGGCACAACAGAGGTCGTAGAAGTCCAGGGAGGCGCGATTGAAGCGCTGAATACCACATCGGGCGAACTGGCGCGCGTGATCGATTCAAAGCAGGTAGAAAACCTGGCTTTGAACGGACGGAACTACACCCAACTGCTGACGCTGGTACCGGGCGCTGTCGTAACGAATCCGGATATCTTCTCGGTGACTACCTCTCTCTCCTCGACCAACCAGACCATCAACGGCAACCGTTCCGACTCGAACAATCTGACCGTAGACGGAGCTTACAACCAGGTAGCCGGTTCCAACGGTTCGCTGATGAATAACGTCGGCGCCGACTTTATTGGCGAGGTAAAGATCAACACCTCGAACTCCTCGGCCGAATATGGACGGACCCAGGGACCTACTTTCAACATCGTGACGAAGAGCGGCACAAACGCGTTCCATGGTGGTGTCTTTGAATTTGCAAGGAACAACTATCTGGATGCGACCAACTACATCGCCAAGAAGAAGACGCAGTTGATCTATAACGACTTCGGATTCTTTATTGGTGGCCCGATCATCAAGAACAAGCTCTTTTTCTTTGTGGGTGAGGAGTGGAAGCGCCTGCGGCAGCAGGCCGTCGCCACCACCTTCAATGTACCGACCACGGCAATGTTGAATGGGGACTTCTCTGCGCTTTGCACCTCGGCCGGTGGTTCGTTTAACGGCTCCGGTGTTTGCTCCGCGCCGACTAATACCTACGGCCAGCTGTACTATCCAGGTACAGCGAACCCAATCCCGTTCAATAACGTTGCCAGCCAGATGTCCACGGACGGAAAGGCGATCGGCAGTATCTACAAGACGATTATTGCGGGCGGTCTGAGCTATCGCGACTCGCTCCAGGCCAATAACCTTACGCTTGCCCCCTCGAATCCTCTGGATTTTCATCAGGACCTCGTTCGCTTTGACTACGTCATCAACCAGAGTCATTCGCTCTTTGGCCGGTGGATCCATGACAAGAACACTTTGATCGATCCTTACGGCACGTTCTCGAACAGCGGCATCCTTAACACGACGCCCACGCAGCGTAACCGGCCTGGACAGAGCTATCTGCGCGGACACCATCACGTATGTAAAGGGTGACCACAATATGAAGTTCGGTTTCGCCTACATCCGCGATCGTGTCGATCAGAACGGCCGCTCGAACTATACCGGGACGGTAGGTTTCAGCCAGAATGGCACATCGACTGCTGCCTCATCGAACTGCCGCCAGACCAACGCGAACACGACCTGCTACTCGCTGGCAGACGCCTTCCTTGGGAACTTCCAGAGCTACTCAGAGCAGAGCGCCGATCCGGTCGGGCACTTCCGCTTCAACCAGATCGAATGGTTCGCACAGGACCAGTGGAGAGCAACCCGTAGGCTCAGCCTGGAATACGGTGTCCGTTTCCAATGGTTGCAGCCCTTCTACGCCCAGGGCAACAACATGACAAACTTCGATCCTGCTGTCTACAACCCCGCGAATGCGGTCACGGTCAGTTCCAGCGGAACGATCGTCAATCCGGGTGTTGGCAATCCATATAACGGTCTTATCCGGGTGGGAGACGGGGTGCCTTCTGATCAGCAGAAGCGGGTACCGAATGTTAATACAGCGCTCTTCTCGCAGATTCCCGCGGGAGCTCCTCGCGGGTTCTACAAGATGAACGGCGCCGTCGGACCTCGGTTCGGCTTCGCGTATGCGGCAAACGACAAGACCTCGATCCGCGGTGGTGTTGGACTGTTCTTCTATCGCCCGCAGGGTAACCTGGTCTTCAGCCAGCTCAATCTCCCGCCATTTCTGCAAAATACACAGTTCTCGAATGGAAACCTGGCCACGCTGACATCGCTTTCGGCAGCTAATAACGGTCTGCAGGGGACGATCAGCGCAGTCAACCCAGCCAACAAGAATCCGTATACAGTTCTCGAATGGAAACCTGGCCACGCTGACATCGCTTTCGGCAGCTAATAACGGTCTGCAGGGGACGATCAGCGCAGTCAACCCAGCCAACAAGAATCCGTATAC
>NZ_JBFRCY010000837.1:0-1812 GCF_052113305.1 Terriglobus sp. YAF25 | reverse complement strand
ACATAAGCCAATTGCATGCTTAGGCCGTTGGTGAGCTGCTGTGCAAACGCGAGATTCCAGGCATAGGTCAGCGGCACTTTGAAGTTGCCGGAAGGATCAAAGGTGATAACCGGAATCGTTCCAATGAACGCTCCGTTCGGCGTTGAGACCGGGAATGGATTGGTGGTTGAACCATACGGATTGGAGAAATGCGTTCCTGCAGGGTTCAGACTGACAGTTGTCACAAATGGAGCGCTGCCGATCCAGCCATTGTTGAAGAGACCGTTCGAGCGCGTGTCATAGAACATTCCGGTGCCGCCACGGATACTGGTTCTTCCGTTGCCGAAGACGTCATAGGCAAATCCGACGCGGGGCATCAGGTTGGTATAGACAGGGCGAATACCGTCGACAGGAACACCGGAGTCGCCGGCAAACAGCAGACCTGCGGGAGCGTTGGGAAACTTTGTCGATCGCCGGCCCGCGGCATACGCAGCAGGATTGAACTGCCCCATGCGCAGCCCACGCTCATGCAGCGGCAGGTAAGGCTCATAGCGAACACCGAAGTTCAAGGTAAGGCGCCGGTTGAGCTTCCAGCTATCCTGCGCATAGACACCGATGAACTTCGCGCGGTTCTGCTGGAACTGGCCGGAGCTCTGCGAGAACGTATTCAGATAGCCGAAGAGGAAGTTCGTCAGAGCCGTATTGCCGTTCGTTGCGGTGAAGCCATAGGTGCCGGGCTGACCGTTCTGGTTTACCACATCGACCTTTGCCATCTCACCATGGAAGCCGAAGGCCATGGTGTGATGCCCCTTCACCCAGCGCACATCGTCAGCAAGCGTCATGTTCGAGCGCAGAAAGTCCGCGTGCGGATTATCACCCACGGAAAAGTAACTCGCCACGCTGATGCTCTGAATCGACTTGAACCCAGGCTGCCATACATTCACGCCCAGGTCGTTCATGTTGATGCCGCCGGAGAGCGGCCCACGGGTTGCGTAACCACGCTGGTAGCTGAGAATGAAGTTGTTCAGCAGGTTGTCCGTGAAGGTGTGCGTCTCAGAGATCAGTGCGTTCTGATAATCAATGTTGGAACCGTCGGAATAGGTGGGCAGGTTGCTGAGATTTAGCACTCCGGCATTGGAAAACTTGTCCAGGAAGTAGCGCGCGGTAAAGCGGTCCTTCTTGCCAAGGTTTTGGTCATAGCGGGCCACGTATTCAAGGAAGTCCTGCGCGACCGGGCGAATGAAGTTCAGCGTGACCGGTGCGGTGCTGGTGATATTGGCGACTGCAACATGGGAAAGCAACGCCAGCGATGCAGGATCGAAGTTGGACGGGTTCACAAACGCCGCACCCGTAGCAGGATTCACCGGGTAGAAGGTGTTATTGAATGGATTGGTGATGCCTGCCTGACCGCTCAACACCGGCAGATTGCCTGCAACATTTGCGGTCGTTGGTACGGTAGACGAACTGGGCGCGTTCTGCGTGTGCAGTATGGTGCGCTGCATCCCGAAGAAGAAGAAAGACGATTTGCTCTGCCAAAGTCCGGGCAGCCCCACAGGGCCACCCACCGTGCCGCCAAACTGATTGCGCTTCAGCGGRTCGACAGCGGTTTGAAAGTAGTTGCGTGCATTGAAGACCCGGTTGCGGACATACTCGAAGAGATTGCCGTGAAACTTGTTACTGCCGCCCTTAGTGATGACGTTCACCACAGCGCCGGCGTTCTGACCGTACTCCGCCGTGTAGTTGCTGGTCTGTACGCTGAACTCCTGCAGTGCATCCGGGAACGGAAACGGCGCGTTGACGTTGGTGTACTCATCCACGTTGTTGCCGCCATCC
>NZ_JBFRCY010000836.1:0-1816 GCF_052113305.1 Terriglobus sp. YAF25 | reverse complement strand
GCTCTAGCCCCAGCCAGTGATACCAGATGATTCCCCCAGCCGCAGCCGTCTGCGCCATGCGGCACACCGGTTCGACTGACGTGTCCGCCACCTGCCGCCACATAATGCTGCCTGCACGTCCATAGCTCGCACTCACCGCGGCCACAGAACGATCTCCCATCAAAGCGCGCGCAAACTTCACCTGTTGTGCGTCCTGCCAGATGGGAGCAACGACACCGGACCGCGACTGGTTGTCGGCCGTGTACCAGGTGGCTTCACGCGTGAGACGCCACTGGTCCAGTCCAGACTCTTTCAATCCTCCGCCCAGGTTGCAGGAGTAGAAGTTGTTCGGGCTCTTCTCCATCACGGTTGCTTTGTAAAGCTGAATCAGCTCGAAGGCCTTATCCATCAATGCCGAACGATATTCCTTCGAGTGCGGGTCTCCGATCTTGCGGCAGTTCTCGCAGTAGCAGACCTGCATCGTCGGCCAGCCGTTCATATAGACGCCGTCAATATCGTAGTTCGCATTCAGCTCGCGAATGATGGCTGGCTGTTGCCTGGAGTAGTGCTCGCTGAAGATGCAGGTAAAGGCAATCTCCGGTGCAGACTGCTGCAGGCCGCCGTTCTGATTCCTGCGAAACCAGAGAGGCTGTGTCTGTAGCAGCTCCGGATCGGTCCATTGAATATCCGGACTCATGCGGCCATACACGCGGATGCCACGCTTCTTGGCGGCGCGGAGACATTCTCCAAAGAGATCGCGGCCCTTCAGGTAGATGCTGTGATGAAAGAAGGGAACTTTCGACGGGTAGAAGGCCACCGGGCCGGAGACCGAAAGGGCCACAGCCTGCACCTTTGCGGCGGCCCAGTAGTCGGCCCATTGTTCAACGTTCTGTGACTCTCCGTCCCGTTCGTTGAAGTTCGTCTGGCCAATCCGCTTGATGGTCCTATACCAGGGAAGAGCGTCGGTCTGTTGTTCCGGAGCCGTAAGGGTGGCTGCCAACTCATTGCCCACAGCGTTTTTTGCAGCCAGCGATATGAGTGTTCCTGCACTCAGAGCGTTGAATTCCCGCCGGTTCATGCTCATTGATGTCAGCTCCTGTCTCCCTGTTTGTTAATGCCGCTTTAAAGATGGCGACGTTCGCGACCGCAGGGTACCAGATAGCGGGCACGGGCGTCGTTTGCAGTCTCTGGCTGCGAGCCTGTATAAGTCCCACGACGTTCAGGATCCAATTTTTACTGCGATGAGGAGTTCACACGATGGGTCTCAACACCACACGGCGGCGGTTTGTACAGCTTGTGGCACTTTCGGCGACGACTGCCCTTGGACGCACCGCTACAGCCGCACCCTCCCAGGGAACGGTGGAGAGCAAGACCGATCCTGCAGAAAAACTGACACAGCAGCCGGGTGTTGCATGGGCGTTGGAGCAGCTGCAGTCATCGCTGGAAGCAAAAGGCACATCTGTCAAAACCGGCGGCAAGCCGATGGCGACGATCGTGGTCGCTTCTGTTGGCAGTGAGCTCGCCAAAGGCTTTGAGGTGCCCGGCGATCACACCGCTGAGATGACCGTGATCGTCGCAGGAAAAGATCAGCATACTGTCATTCTCGTAAGTGGCCTCGACGGGCGAGGAATTACCTATGGTCTGTTGGAGCTGGCAGATCGTATTCGCGAGAGTGATCGCCTCGATGCAGCCTTCCAACTGAACGCGCCTATCGTGGAGCGAACTCCGAATCGTGTACGTAGTGTGGCGCGTGCCTTCTGCTCCGAGATCGAAGATAAGTCCTGGTTTTACGACCGTGCGTTCTGGACACATTATCTCGATAACATCGCTTCTGCGC
>NZ_JBFRCY010000835.1:0-1827 GCF_052113305.1 Terriglobus sp. YAF25 | reverse complement strand
CAGACACACCAATCAGCCGTAATGGTCTGTGYCGAGCCTTTCTTTGTGTATGCCACGGTAACTGAGTTGGGACCGGTTGTGATCTCGGTGACCGGCGCCTCGTAGACGATGATGTTGCCCAGCACTTTGGCGAAGCCGTAGCCGATGCGGTCCATTCCGCCGACCGGCTGGAACATGGTCGCCTGCCAGTCGATCTGCTCTTCGTACAAAACGCCCTTGGAGAGGTCGGCGGCGAGCAACTCGCTGAGTTTGAGAGGATCATGCAGCTTCGCAACGGCAGGCCCGGCGCCGCGCGGTGTAACAAAGCCTGCCCGGGTGGTGCCGGAGTACTTGCTTTGCTGGTTAAGGTCGCCGAAGCCGCGCAGGAAATAGTACATGCGCTCCGCATCGTCCTTTGTCAGCTCCTGGTCTAGCGCATGTTTGTTAATAGCCTTAGAAAGCAGCTCCGCGATGTAACCGCGGGTGTCATGCACTACCTGCCGTTCTTCCACGGGCTTTCCACCATTCAGCGAATCTGACTGCATCAGTGCAGAGCGGGAGAAATTGATCTCTATCTCCAGCGGGACGTTCAGCTCCTGGCAGTAGTCGAGGATGTGCGTGTGATGCGAGGGAATGCGTGCCGGGCCGGCGTTCAGATAGTGACCTTCTTCCCAGGTACACTCCTGTTTCGTGCCGTCCAGGAACTCGACGGTCGTGCCGTTACGCACCGACCATGAGCGACCACCGGGCCGATGACGAGCCTCCAGCACCGTGACCGTAAAGCCTGCCTTGCGCAGCTCATAGGCTGTTACCAGGCCGGAGATACCCGCTCCGAGAACGACGACCTTCTTCCCTTTGCCGAAGTCCGCAGGTAGCTCCGGCAGAGGAGACGCGCCGGAGGCAGGCATCAGGCCGAGAAGATGCATTGTGGAATAAGCAGCGGAGTAGCCTCCGAGCTGCGCCATCCGTTGGATAAAGACACGACGGGTAGGGCTCATGGAATGGCCTCTTTCTTACGTCTGAACTGTAAAACGGAGAACGACTGTTCTCATTATCGGGCGCGAATGGGCGTGTTACAAGAGGATAAATCCACCATTCTCGCGATGGCATTCATCGGCATACACGATTGCGCCTTGAAGGAAGTAATCATCGTTGAATGTTGGCGAACTGCAGGCGACTATACAATCGCAACATTCCGAAAATTGAGGTTGATTCGATGCGTCGTGCCGCAAGGGCTCTGGGTCTCGTCACTTTTTATGGTGTTCTGTTTGCCCAGCGCGGGCCAAGTGTAACAAGCGCTGACCATCGAGTTGTGCAGCCTGTGTTGATTGCTCCTGGAAGCAAGCCCTTCCATCTCGATGCTGTAGTACTCGATGGACAGCAGACGATCGGCACGATCGAATGGCTCTGGATCGACCCTACGCATTACCGGCGTTTCATCAGGTCGGCTGAATTCTCGCAGGATCTGATCGTGAACGGTGACAGAACATTGGAGAAAAATTCGGGAGACTACCTTCCGTTGAAATGGAATACCTTCGCTATGGCCGTCGTGGATTCGTCTTTCATTACAAATACAATTCGCGACGGAGACCGCCTGGAAACAAAAGCAAATAAGCTTGCCGACGCATCAGGAATCAAGTGCTTCGACCAAGCCCGGAAAATGTGCATACGGTACCCGGATGGTTTACATGAGATTGTGGCCGCTTCCGGACATGGGGTTGAATTCAGCGACTATCAGAACTTCCGCGGAACACTTGTTGCCCGGACTATTACGAATGCCGCGCGCCTCGGAGAAAARCGACTGGACCTGCACGTGGTTGGACTCGAAGATTTGAAGAATCCCAAGCC
>NZ_JBFRCY010000834.1:0-1828 GCF_052113305.1 Terriglobus sp. YAF25 | reverse complement strand
AAGTGGGACAGGAGGATGCTGGGCCAGATAGAGCGATCCCAGAAGCCCCTGCTCCTCCGCCGTAACTGCCGCGAAGACCATGGAGTGCGGCGGCAGCACCTTCGAGGACGTAACCGCACGCGCGATCTCCAGCAGCATGGCCGTCCCCGTGCCGTTATCCGCAGCGCCATTAAAGATAGCGTCCTCACCGGGTTTTGCGTCAGCCTTTACACCCAGATGGTCGTAATGCGCCGAGTAGACCACCGCTTGATCCTGAGCCGTGCGCAGCACCCCGGGATAGATACCGATCACATTCGGCGACTGGAAGTGACGGACGGAGCTCACAACCGTCGCCTTCAGCGAGACCGGCAGCTCACGCGCCTGGAAGCCGGGCTTGGCCGCGGCGGAGAACTCGGCATCCAGCGTTGTGCCGGCTGACTCAAAAAGCTTCTTTGCAATATCGAGCTGGATCCACGACGCCGCCGAAAGCTTGGGGTCTTTGTCCTGCGTCAGGAAGGTCTTCTCGGAAGTATTGGAGTTGCGGACGACGTCCCATCCATAGCTCGCCAGATCGGTGCGATGAATGATCAACGCTCCAACGGCGCCCATCTCC
Source organism: Terriglobus sp. YAF25 (assembly GCF_052113305.1). Taxonomy (NCBI): domain Bacteria; kingdom Pseudomonadati; phylum Acidobacteriota; class Terriglobia; order Terriglobales; family Acidobacteriaceae; genus Terriglobus; species Terriglobus sp. YAF25. Next base: position 1,236 of record NZ_JBFRCY010000834.1, on the reverse strand, counting down.
GCGGCATGCTCAAACTTGTAGGTCCAGCGGCCGTAGTAGGTCATGCCCTTGCCGCCGAAGAACTTCGGGTCATCGGACGGAGGATCGTTGACGATGCAGAGAATCACCTTCCCCTTTACGTCCACGCCCTTATAGTCGTCCCACTTGTACTCAGGCGCGGTGACGCCATACCCCACCCAGACGATCGGTGCATCGATCGCCGCCTCCGGCTCAAGCTTCGAGTTGAAGACGACAAAGTCCTCCGCAAAACGCAGCGGCATTGGCGCGCCGGATTTTGGCACAAGCGTAAAGGTTGTCTTCGCCGGGTCGGACTTAACACTGGTGAAGTCCACCTGCTGGAAATAGGTGCCGTTGTCGCCGCCGGGACGCAGACCATAGCTGGCGAACTGTGTCGCGATAAACTTCGCGGCCAGCTCGCCGCCACGCTGACCGGGATAACGGCCCTCTAACAGGTCATCAGCAAGAAACTGATCGAAGCCACGAATCGAGTCAGCCGAGACAGTGTTCTCCGCTGCTTCGACAGTAGGAGGCAATGGCTTGGTGGTTGCGGTTTGGGCAGCCAACGTTCCGGCAAGGAGAGAGAGGGCGAGCGCTTGCTTCATGGGGCAGAGGTTTCTCCGTGAGAATTCGAGTTTATACAAATGCACCAGAGGCTGGTACCAGCGGGCAATGCCATCTTCGACACAACGAAGTAAGGGGATTGGCTGAGGAGCGCATGAAACCAGGATCTAGTTCGCTGCGGCAATCGCCGTGACGATCTTATCCATGGCATCCCGATCAGCATTGGTGCGCGGATAGTGTGTGCTGACCATCACTGAGAAGATCAGCGTCTTCCCGCCGGCTGTATCGACATATCCCGATAGGGCACGCGCCTCGGACAAGGTTCCCGTCTTGGCATAGAGATGATCCTTCATCGGCGCATTGGGGAAGCGGGCAGCCAGGGTTCCATCTTCTCCTCCGATCGGCAGTGTCCTCTTCCAATCAGCAAACCACGACTGCGTGGCCGCGTAGCTCAGCAATTTGCCGAGCGCCCGTGGYGTAATGAGATCGTGGCCGGAGAGCCCACTGCCGTCGAAGAGGACGAAGTCATCCGGATCGACACCGGCGCGCGTCGTCACGAAGCTCCGGATGACGCGCGCGCCCTCAACCGTTGAGCCTTCATTGCCATAGGCCACGCCAAGATGATGCAGGAAGAGCTCGGCATGCAGGTTCTGCGAGATCTTGTTGGTCCACAGC
>NZ_JBFRCY010000833.1:0-1834 GCF_052113305.1 Terriglobus sp. YAF25 | reverse complement strand
TTGCAACAGCGTGCCAAAGCCGCTACCCAGAGTGCGGGCGGCGCCTCGCTCGATGGATTGACGGTGCTGGCTCCGGTAGAAAGCCAGGAGGTCTGGGCCTCTGGCGTGACCTACTATCGCAGCCGCAGCGCGCGCATGGAGGAGTCGAAGGATGCCGGCGGTGGTGACTTCTACGATCGTGTCTACTATGCAGAGCGTCCGGAACTCTTCTTCAAATCCGCCGGGAAGCGCGTCGTGGGTTCGGGCAGTCCGGTGCGTATTCGCCGCGATGCAACATGGTCGGTGCCGGAGCCGGAGCTCGTCATGCTGCTGACACCCAAAGGTGAGATTGCGGGATACACCATCGGCAATGACATGAGCTCACGCGATATCGAAGGTCAGAACCCGCTCTATCTGCCACAGGCAAAGAACTACGACGGCGCCTGCGCTCTGGGGCCATGTATCCTGCTGGCGACGGAGCCGATTACGAAGTCCACCGGCATTTCGATCACGATCCTCCGTGGCGGACAAGCCCTCTTTACGGGAGAGACATCGATCGCAGAGATGAAACGTGAGTTGAAAGAGCTTGCCGGATATCTCTTCCGTGAGTGCAGCTTCCCGGACGGCGTGTTCCTGATGACGGGTACGGGCGTGGTGCCGCCGGACAACTTCACGTTGGCATCAGGCGATAGAATCCGCATCACGATTGATGGAATTGGAACACTCGAGAATCACGTCGCCTGAATTGTAGCCCTGTAGAAAAACTGCCTCATGTCTCTGGCAACAAAAAAGGCAGGCCCTGAATGGGTCTGCCTTTCTGCACTAAGAGCGGGCACGAATGTGGTTAGACCAGTTCGCGGACCGCATCGGAGACAGCTGTCAGAGCGATCTTCCCGCGGTTCGGTTCTCCCCGCATGAGCGACTCCGCAAACTTAGCGGCCTGGGATGGCTTGACCTTCGCCGGCATCGGTGGCGTAAAGGGATCGACCACCGCCTCCACCAGCGCAGCCCCTTGCCGTTGCAGAGCGAGGTCCAGATCTGCACCGCAGCGCGCCGGATCTTCGATCCTCCATGAGGGCATACCGCAGCCTCGTGCGATCGCGGCAAAATCGGCAGGGAAGAGATCGCAGGCGTACTCAGGGTTCCCCAGAAACACCATCTGCTCCCACTTGATCTGGCCGAGAGTGTTGTTCTTGATAACGATGACCTTGATATTCAACTGGTAGGCCGCGATGGTAATGAGTTCGCCCATCAACATCGAAAGACCGCCATCGCCGATGATGCAGTAGACCGGCCGATCGGGATACGCGATAGCAGCGCCGATTGCATAAGGAAGGCCGCAGGCCATGCTGGCGAGGTTGCCGCTGCAGCTATGCTTCTGCCCGCGGAGAGCGGGGACATAGCGCGCCCACCAGGTCGTAATCGTTCCTGAGTCCGAGGTGACAATCGCGTTCGCAGGAATTCGCTTGCCCAGTTCCCAGCCGACAACCTGGGGCTTCATCGGCTTTTCGAGATGGGTTCCTTGCTTCTCGAGCAGTTCCGCCCATTTCTGCTTCCCCTTCTGGGCGCTTCGCAGGAAGCGGTCGTCATGCTTCTTCAACATCGGCAGCAGGGCCTTCAAACATACCCGCGTGTCTCCCACGATGCCAACGTCGGCCGGGTATCGAAGACTGATGCGCTGCGGGTCGCAGTCGATCTGGACGCACTTTGCATCGCCAGGCTTCGGCAGAAACTCGATGTAGGGAAAAGATGTGCCCACCATGAGCAGCGTGTCGCAGTCTTCGAGTGCGGTCTGTGACGGCTCCGTTCCCAACAATCCGATACCACCGGTAGTGTAGGGGCTATCATCCGGGAC
>NZ_JBFRCY010000832.1:0-3118 GCF_052113305.1 Terriglobus sp. YAF25 | reverse complement strand
CTGCATCAGCCTTGCCTCGTGTGAAGACATCGGCGAAGTGCTGCGCGGTTCCGGCGCCGCCACTGGCGATGACGGGGATCTGTACCGCCTCGGAGACCGCGGCGGTCAGCTCGCAATCAAAGCCCGCGCGAGTACCGTCGGAGTCCATGCTGGTCAGCAGAATCTCACCCGCGCCGCGGTCTTCCGCTTCACGCGCCCAGTCGACGACCTTGCGTCCCGTTGGCTTGCGTCCACCGGCGACGTAGACCTCGGCATTGCGTACTGGATCGGTCGAATCAGCAGCGCGGCGAGCATCGATAGCAACGACGACCGCCTGTGCACCGAAGGCTCCGCCGATCTCGCCGATCAGCTCCGGCCGCGCGATGGCGGCAGAGTTGATGCTGATCTTATCCGCGCCCGCGGTGAAGACGGCTTCTGCTTCCTGGGCAGAACGAATGCCGCCACCGACGGTGAAGGGAATGAAGAGCTGCGAAGCGGCGCGGCGCACCGTGTCGATCAGCGTGGCGCGGCCTTCGTGCGTAGCAGTTATGTCGAGCAACACGATCTCGTCCGCTCCGGCAGCGGCGTGGCGATGCGCCAGTTCCGCCGGATCGCCGGCGTCGATGATATCGACAAACTGGATGCCTTTGACGACGCGTCCATCACGGACGTCGAGGCAGGCGATGATGCGTTTGGTCAGCATGCGTTTGCTTTCGTAAGAGGTTGCTGGTTCGTAGATGATGTCTTCACAAAGAATTGAGGTACATCGAAAGAATTGATTCTGCGTGCTGTTCGGAATTTCGTGGCTTCCTTGCCCACCCTAACTCCGTGAGGGTGGGGCACCCCGGCGGTCTGAACGTCGCCCTTCGACTGGATAGCTAGATCACAGAGAAAGCGGTTCGCGCAGAGCGCGAATATCCCACATCTGCTACGCAGATATGGGGCACCCGGGGTATGGGCTCTTTCGATGGTTCGGGCTTCCGGAAGATTCATCGTTAGATCCCCAGAAAGTTCTTCAACAACTGCAGGCCAGTCTCACTGGATTTCTCCGGATGGAACTGTACGCCCATCACGTTGTCCCGTTCGACCGCAGCGGTGAAGGCTCCGCCATAGTTCGTCACCGCAGCCGTGTCTTCGCTCAGCGGGGCACGCCAGGAGTGTGTGTAGTACACAAAGCTGCCATCGGGGATACCGCGTAGCAGCCGCGAGTCCGGTCGAATCTGCTCCAACGAGTTCCAGCCGACGTGCGGGCTCTTCAGCTCCGCGCCTTCCGACGTCGCGGGGAAGCGCTCGCAGCGTCCAGAACAACGTCAGGCGATTGCGTGACCTCAGTTTGTGCGCCAAGGTAGTTCAGCGCTTTGACAACGCTAGTGAGGTTTCCGGCTTTGTAGTCAATCACAGCAATCATGGCTTTACCAATTGATGAGGGTGAAGGGCATTGCGAGCGCTATGCCGATTGCCAGGGCGGCTAGTCTCGGCTTTCCTTTGCCGAACAAAACTAAGACGAAGCCTATGAACCAAGCAGAGGTGATGTATTCGAGCCACGTCGTCCCCTCTATCACTCCAATAAAGCGATGGAGGGAGAGATAGCGAAGGAACGCTACAAGCTGAATAAGAGCGTCGCAGGCAAGCACGCCGATACCAGCTTTGAAGATGTACCTTCGCCATGGGGACAACGCTGCCACCTAAAGCAATCCCTTCGTGCTGGGCAGGATCTCGGCCATGCGCTCATCGCGGCTGCAGGCTCCGCGTAGCGCGCGAGCAAAAGCCTTGAAGATCGCCTCGATCTTGTGGTGGTTGCTGCGGCCATACATGGTCTTCACATGCACATTCGCGCGCGCTCCGCGAGCGAAGCCGTCGAAGAAGTCGGCCAGCAGTTCAGCCTGGAAGTCACCTACGAGGCGTGTCTTCACCTTGTCATCGACTACATAAGCCACACGACCCGAAAGATCGACWGCCGCTACCGCCAGCGTCTCATCCATCGCCATCACGAAGTAGCCGGCGCGCAGGATGCCCTTTTTATTGCCCAGAGCCTTATCGAACGCCTCACCCAGAGCGATGCCTACATCTTCCACCGTGTGGTGCTGGTCGACATCCAGATCTCCGTTGCAGGTCAGGGTCAAATCGAAGCCGCCGTGGCGGGTAAAGAGCTCCAGCATGTGATCGAAGAAGCGGATGCCGGTTGTGACCTTGTAGATACCGGTGCCGTCGATGTTCAGCTTCAGCGCAATCTGCGTCTCGGTCGTATCGCGCTTGACCGATCCCGTGCGGGCCTTCAGCGGCTTTACGGCAGGCGCCGGGGCGGCGGCTGCAACGGACTTCTTCGTGGTCTTACTCGTACTCATGTTCTTCTCCGGTTGTTCCTTTGCTCAGGCCGGCCTCGGCCGGCGTCCAGTTCATGGCGTGGATCGCCAGTTTCAGTGCAGCCAGGCCGCGCTCTACATGATCGTTGGGTCCGATGGTGATGCGCACACATCCGGAGAGTCCGGGATCGTTCGACCGGTCACGCAGCAGCACGCCATGCGCCCGTGCGTCGGCGACGAACTGCTTGTGGCGCGGCCCAATCCGCATCAGGATAAAGTTGGCGTGCGAGGGGTAGTACGGAATCCCCAACTCGTCCAAACCTTTGGCCATACGCTCGCGGCCAAGGCGGATCTGGTCCGCATACCAGTCGAGATACACATCGTCATCGAGCGATGCCTCCAGCGCCGCCAGTGCTACACCATTCACGTTGTACGGAGAAGCGGCCTTACGCAGATGCGTCATCAACTCGGCAGACGTAATCAGCGCTCCGGCGCGCAGATTCGCCAGGCCATAGGCCTTCGAGAAAGTGCGCGCGACGATCACGTTCGGCAGCGAGGCAAGCTCGTCCAGAATGGTCTCGCCGAAGAAATGGTAGTAGGCCTCATCCACCAGCACAGCCGCCCGCGGAGCCATATTCGCGATGTTGCGGATCTGTTCCTTCGTCATCGTCGTGCCCGTCGGATTGTTCGGCGAGCACAGAATGATCAGCCTGGTCTTCTCATTGATAGCGGCGACAAACCGCTCATACGGAAAGGCCAGTGTCTTGTCTGCCTGAATGCGATGCAGCTTCGCGCCCATGGCCAGCACGTTGACGTCGTACATGAAGAAGCTGGGG
>NZ_JBFRCY010000831.1:0-1849 GCF_052113305.1 Terriglobus sp. YAF25 | reverse complement strand
GTTCTTTCCTGAAGGCACGCGTGAGTTCGTAGGCCGTACGCCGGTACGCCAGCCGAAGGGACTTGATCTCGCTGAGATCAAGCTGATGAAGGGTGATCGCGCAGGCGCCGACGAGATGGCGCAGAAGGCGCTGGCGGTGAATCCGAACGACCCGCAGGCGCACTATCTGAAGGCACGCATCGCAGTGCTGGACAATGATCCGGACTCGGCGCTCGACGAGTTCAACCAGGTGCTAAAGCTTTCCAAGGATCCACGCACGCTGGCCTGGACGCATATCTACCTGGGACGCATGTATGACACACAGCGTGAGCCGGACCGTCCTCGCGCCATCAGCGAGTACAAGGCAGCTCTCGCGGTCCGCGATGCTCGTCCGGACACCAAGCTTGCGGCTGAAGCTGGACTGAAAAAGCCCTTCGCAGCGCCGAAGCGGGAGCACGCCACCAGCGACGAAGAAGATAACGAGCCGATTGATCCCACCGGTAAGAAGGAAAAAGAGGCTTACCGGCCAAAGTAAGAGCGGCGAGCGAGACCAGGTCCCTGAATGCGAGCGAAAAAACAAAACGGCCCGGCGGAGCTCGATTCCCTGCTGATGACCCTGGGCCACAAGTTCCAACGTCCGAATCTGCTGGAAACGGCACTGACACRCAGCTCACTAGCTGCCGAAAGCTCCAGTGGCGCAACCGCCGGCAGAGACAATGAGCAGCTTGAGTTTGTAGGCGATGCCGTGCTGGGTCTGCTTGTCGCTGAAGCCCTGTATATACGTTTCCCTGCATTGACGGAGGGTGAGCTGACGCGCATGCGGGCTCTGCTGGTAAGCCGTTCGCATCTGGGTGAAGTGGCCGAAACCTTAACTCTTGGCAACTATCTTCGTCTGGGGCGAGGTGAAGAACAGAGTGGCGGCCGCCAGAAGCGTGCACTGCTCTCGAATGCACTGGAGGCAGTAATTGCCGCTATGTATCTGGACGGCGGATTGCCGCCGGCACGAGCGTTCGTCGAACAGCATGTCATTGCTCCGAAGATTGAAGAGCTGAGTATCGCTGTCACCGAGGGCGCGCGTTTCGGTGGGGCGATCGGGGACTATAAGAGTGCATTGCAGGAGTTTCTGCAGGCGCGAGGCAAAGGCCAGCCAAAGTACACGGTCGTAGAAGAGAGCGGACCCGATCATAAGAAGCGTTTTCGTGTGCAGGTGCAGCTACGGGAACAGACTGAAGCTCCTGCCGAGGCCGAAGGGCGCACGAAAAAGGAAGCACAGCAGGCTGCCGCACGGGTAGCCTATGAGAGATTGCTGGCCGCTGATGTCTGACCAGAAGGATGAGATCGTCGAAGCCACTGCCGAAGTCGTCGTCGTGCGGACGCCGGAAGAGACGGTTGTGCGGGAGACGGTCATCGTCACCCGGCGAGAGGTGCAGGCGAACGGCCCACTCGAGGCATTCACCAGCCTGCTGCCGATTATTACGGTAGCGATTTTCATCATCACCTTCTTAGCGCAGCCTTACCGGATTCCTTCCGGCTCGATGGAGAACACGCTTCTCGTCGGCGACTTTCTATTAGTGAATAAGCAGATCTATGCTCCCGGTGGAGCATGGCGCTGGCTGATGCCCTATCGCAATCCACGTCGCGGCGACATCATTGTCTTCCATAATCCGCTGGATGCAAATGATCACCTGGTGAAACGAACCATCGCGCAGCCGGGAGAGCGCATTCGCCTGCGGGGCGGACGTGTGCTGATCAACAGCCAGCCGATCGAAGAGCCGTATGCGATCTACATCCCGTCACGACCGGACCACTTCCGCGATAACTTTCCCACGCTGCATGATGCCGATCCGGAGATCGATGCACAGTGGTGGAT
>NZ_JBFRCY010000830.1:0-1858 GCF_052113305.1 Terriglobus sp. YAF25 | reverse complement strand
GATCTCTGCATCGGAGATATGAGGATGCGACTTCACGCTATGAATGACACGGAACCAGACGACGCTGAGCAGCAGGCTGACAACGCCTCCGAGCCAGAAGCAGGCCTTCCAGCCGTAGCGCTGCACCAGCCATCCCATCACCGGCCCAAAGATCACCAGGGCGAAATACTGTGATGAATTGAAGATCGCGGAAGCACGGCCGCGTTCCGCCGTTGGAAACCATGCCGCCACGATGCGTCCGTTACCCGGAAAGACGGGCGACTGCGCCAGGCCAGAGAGTAGCCGTACAGCGAACAGAAGCCCAAATCCCATCGCGGCCGGAAGAAAGCCGATGAAGCCTGCGATCAGCGCCAGGATCGACCAGGCGACGATGCTCAGGCCGTAGATGCGCTTGGACCCATAACGATCCAGCAAACCGCCCGCCGGCAACTGGGCAACGACATAGGCCCAGCTGAAGCCGGAGAAGAGATATCCGAGCTTCAGTGGATTGAGACCAAGCTGATGCGAGATGTCGACTCCCACGATGGAGAGAACAACACGGTCACCGTAGCTGCAGCAGCTTGCGGTGAAGAGCATCAACACGATGAGAAAGCGGATATGCGACTGTTCTTTCCCTGCCATCCTGCATCAACCTTTTGCTTTCTACGAACGGTTGCCGATCAATGCCTTCAGCTCTTCCAGCTCCTGCGGCGTGAGATCCAGCAACGGCGTGCGCACTGAACCCGCGGGACGACCCACAACTTTCAGGCCGGCCTTCACAATCGAAACCGCATAACCCTTGCGGCGATTGCGAATGGTGCTGTAGGGCAGCACAAATTCTTTCAAGCCCTTGTAGATGGTTTCGTGGTCGCGACGACGGACCGCGGCATAGAACTCATTCGCGAAGTTAGGCAGGAAGTTGAAGATCGCCGAGGAGTACGTGGTGACGCCCATCTCCAGGTACGGCAGCGCAAAGGTTTCCGCCGTCGGCAGGCCGCCCACGTAGGTCAGCCGCTCTCCCATACGGGTAAAGATGCGGGTCATCAGCTCGATATCGCCATAGCCATCCTTGAAACCGATCAGGTTCGGGCAACGAGCACAAAGAGCTTCGAGGCTGTCTTCGTTGATGACGAAGTTATCGCGGTTGTAGAGGATCACGCCAAGCTTCGTGGCGCCACATACGGCTTCAGCATGCGCGATCAGGCCGGCCTGCTCCGCGCCGACTAGATACGGAGGCAATAGCAGCAGGCCGTCGGCTCCGGCGGCCTCGGCGGCTTTCGCGAACTCGATGGCCATGGCCGTGCCGTATCCGCAACCCGCGAGTACGGGAACACGCCCGGCAGTCTCTTCTACCGCGGCGCGTACGACATGGGAGAACTCCGAAAGGGTAAGCGAGAAGAACTCGCCCGTGCCACCAGCGGCGAACAGGCCGGCGGGATTGTGCTCGATCAGCCAGCCGATATGAGTGCGATAGGCGCTCTCATCAAAGGTGTTTTTAGCGGTGAAGTGCGTTACCGGAAACGACAGCAGGCCGCTGCCGATCGTCTTTGCCAGGTCTGCGGGAAGCATCTGGGGCATTCTGTCTCTTCTTCTCCAGCCCGCGGCGATCGGGCGCCGCGCGGCAGGTAAAACTATAGTCCGCCGAACGATGCTTTGTGGAATCATAGTGAGCATCAAATCATGCAGAAAAGGACTTAATGTTCGAGCTCAAACAACTGCATTATTTTCTGGTCCTGGCCGACGAGCTCCACTTTGGCCGCGCGGCGAAACGGCTGCATATGACGCAGTCGCCGCTCAGCCGCCAGATCCAGATGCTGGAACACACACTGCAGTTTCCGCTCTTCAAGCGTAACAACCGCAGTGTGCAACTCACCCCGGC
>NZ_JBFRCY010000829.1:0-1862 GCF_052113305.1 Terriglobus sp. YAF25 | reverse complement strand
GCTCCAGACGGTGTGCGGGCGATACGTCGTCCAGAGCGTTTTTCTTGGTATAGGATGATCAGCATAATCCCATAGACTCATTTTTCCTTTGATCATTCCTCCATTAAGCGTGTTCGGGCTCTTCTGGCGGTGAGAGCGAAGCATTCTCACGGGATCGCGTTCAACCGATTCGGTGGTTGCTGGGCCGGTGGGGGGCACGTGCAGGATGATTATCCGACAAAAGAAAGAGCCTCCGACTACCGGAGGCTCTTCTCTTTTCGGACTTTGTTAATTGTGTTACCGGAACAGACGAGGCGCGAAGTCATAGAAGGACCGGCGCCACGTTAGCCATTCATGCGCGGTGCCAGGAGATTCGTAGTAGACGTTCTCTACGCCGACCTTTTTGAGCTCTTCGCTGAACTGCTTGACGCGAGGTCCTTCCACGGATCCGGTTGAGAGATAGAGCAGCTTGATCTTCTTGTTGAATTCCGCGGGCTTGTCAAACGCTCCGCTGCAGCTCGTCTTCGGATCGAAGTTTCCTCCACTGCCACAATTGCCGCTGAAGCCGGCCAAATAAGAGAAGTCGTCCAGGTGTGTCAACCCCGTGTTGAAGGTCTGAAATCCTCCCATAGAGAGCCCAGCCATTGCGCGGTTCTCACGACCTGGCGCGACTCGGTATTTCTTCTCCACCATTGGGATCAAGTCCGCGAACATCATTTCACTGAAGGTGGTGCTCATACGGGGCATGCCTCGCGGCGCTGGTGTAGCCCCTGGCGGCGGAGGAGGTACGGGGACAGCCTGGGTGAGGACGGAGCGGGCGTTATAGATGGATGCATCCTCCCCCGGCTTGGCAGCGTTGAGATTGTCCATGACAATGATCATCGGCTTTGCTTTGTTGGCGGCTATCAGATTGTCCATGATTAACTCAACATGACCCTGCGCTGTCCAGCCAATCTCGTTCTCTCCCCACCCATGCATCAGATAGAGAACCGGGTAGCGAATCTTTGAGTTGGCATCATAGTCCGGTGGCGTGTAGATCATTGCGCGCCGCCACTGCTGCGTCACGGTCGAGAAGTAATCCTGTTCGCGGACCACACCATGCGGAACAGCCTTGCGAGCATAGAACTCGGCATCCGACGCCGGTACCTCGATAGCGCTGCTCCACTGGCCGCCACCGAAGTAGGTCCGTGTAGAAGGATCAGAGACCGAAGCTCCATCGACAGAGATCATGTAGTAGTGGAATCCCTCGACTAGCGGGGGCGTTGTGGCGTACCAGAGACCGTCTTCCTTCTTGCTCATCTCGACGCCGCCTGCGGTCTTTACCTGGACCTTCTGTGCGGAGGGTGCGGAAAAGCGAAACATAGCCGTACGATCCGGAAAGATGCAGGGATAGGGTGCTCCGGGAATATTCAGTGCGGAGGGTTTGCAGTCTGCTGGTGGTTGAGCGAAGGCTGCTCCCCCTACGAGCAGGGCCATCACGATGATCTGAAGCTTCATAATGCTCCTCTTTTAGCTGTACTGGTTTTAGGCTGATGCAGGTCGTCGCCTCGAAGGGCTACTTTTTCTGGCCCTCCGAGGCGACGAATATGCTGAGTCAACGTTGATCAGGCAAATGCTAGAAGCTGTATTTGGCGGCAAGTTGCAGCTGTCGCATATTGCCCGTTGAGCTTACACGACCAAACGTGGCCGAGTTGATATTCATGTTCGGCGCGCCTACGTTCATGTGATTCAGAACGTTGAACGCTTCGAACCGGATCGAGAGCTGATGCTTCTCGCTGTACGGCATCTTGAAATTCTTGTGCAGCGAAGCGTCCGTGTTGATCAGACCAGGAGCGCGATAGCTTCCTCTTGCAACGGATCCGAAGAAGCCCGGAGCGTTGTTC
>NZ_JBFRCY010000828.1:0-1864 GCF_052113305.1 Terriglobus sp. YAF25 | reverse complement strand
CTCCCCACACGCCCTTGCCCACAATGCGCATTGCGCCGTAACCCAGGCGGGCAATTTCCAGGTCTCCGCCCAAATGGAAGGTCTTCACGATCGATGCCATATCTGTCTCCCTCGTTCCGCTTAGATGTCCCGCAGATTCAACAGGATTCGAGGAGATACAAACGTTTCTAGAGCGTTTTTTCCTGTTGCTGGGTATCCCGGAAAGAGCGTGCAGCGGCGTTTTCATTGCGGAAAACGCCCATAGATAGATAAGCCCTGTGCTACCCCTACAGGAAAAATGCTCTACCGGCCTAACGCACAGAAAAAATGAGCGAATCAGCCTTCCGCAATCGATTGACTTCTCTATCGATACGTTGAGCAAGTATCATGTGGGGCAATCCCACTTGCGCAGGAGTTCGTCGGCGAAATGATCCAGAAGAAGTCTGCAGGCTTGTCTTTCCTTACCCGCCTTGTACCTACCCGTCGTCTCTTCTTCCTCGCAGGCGCTGCCTGTACCGCTGCGGTGACACTTCTTACGGTCACGCATATGGGACGTGTAGGTGCCCAGCAAGCCAAGCCCAAAACTCCCGGCAATGACTGGATTCAGCTCTTCAATGGAAAAGACCTCACCGGCTGGGTTCCCGTCGGCGCCGAAAGCTGGACGGTGGAAGACGACGGTGTACTTCACGGCAAGGGTTTGACTAAAGCCTACGGTTACCTGGAGACCGATAAGGACTACAAAGACTTCCAGCTTTCGCTGCGTTTCAAATGCGTAGGCGACGGCAACAGCGGCGTCTTCTTCCATACCGGTTTCAAACCGAACTCCGTCGACACCACGCAAGGCATGCAGTTTGAGATCGACTGCACCATGATGCACCACACCGCCGGCGTCTACGCTGAAGATGGCCGCGGATGGGTTGTCTGGCCTGCGCCTGAGAATGAAGGTGTGGTCCGCCACGGCGAGTGGAACGATTACCTGGTGGAAGTCGTTGGCAATCGCTACCGGTCGCGCCTGAACGGCGTGCCGATGGTGGACTTTACCGATCCTAAGCCCGGCGCTCCGGATGGCCGTATCGCGCTGCAGTTGCATGCCGGCGGCGAAGGCAACATGCAGTTCAAAGACATCTGGATCCGCGATCTGTCGAAACGCTGATCACAAACCTATATAGCTCAGCTTGCCTGAAGCCCAGCTTCAACCTTGCACCTAGGATTCCTTCATGCCCGAAAGCAAATGGAGCCGTAGTTCGTCCCGCCGCATCGCCGCGGCGATGTTGTTGCTCATTCCCGCGGGGATCACGCTGTACAGCGTGGCGCAGCATATTGAGACGTCGAAGTTCAACGAAGCACCCATGCGTCCGGTCGATCCGCCTCAGATCGTCGCCGCAGGCAAGGCGTTGTACGAAAAGAAGTGTGAGAGCTGCCATAGCGCGGATCTACGCGGTAAGGAGAACGTTGGGCCCAATATCCTTCGTTCCCAGGACGCGCTTGTGGACATGCACGGTGAGTCTCTTGAACCTATTATCCGTGGCGAGAAGCAGGGGCTTGCGAATCACCACATCCTGACAGAAAAAGACGATGTCGCTGCGGTCGCAGCGTATGTCCGCAGCATCCTGAGCGAGATCGGCAGCCAGGGACGCGCGCCAGGGGATGCTCTGCGGTCGCCAAATATCCTCGTTGGCGACGCCGCCAGCGGCCAGCATTACTTTGAAGCAAAGTGCACACGCTGCCACTCCGCCGAGGGCGATATGAAGGGCATCGGCAAGAAGATCTCGAGCCCGAAGACGCTGCAATCGGCATGGATCCGTGGCAACCACTTCGGGGTGCCTGTTCCCACCATCACCGCCACGGTGCAGGAACCAGGCAAACCAGCAGTCGAGGGTACAGC
>NZ_JBFRCY010000827.1:0-1867 GCF_052113305.1 Terriglobus sp. YAF25 | reverse complement strand
CCAGCAGATGATGCAGATGCAGTTCTAAGACATAACAATGCCAGATCAGAAGACTGAATTACAGAAAACAGGTTCTACCCCCGGCCTCAGCGATGGCGCCGCTCCCTGGCAGCGTCTGGTGAGGAATGTCGGGAGCCGCTGGAATGCTTTACCGAAGGCGCAGCGTTCAAGTCTGATGCTGGCATGCGGAGTCGTGCTTGCGATAATTGCTGCTCTGAGCTGGTATGGCTCCCGCACGGAATGGAAGATGCTCTTCAGTGGGCTTGATCCCAAGGATGTGCAGGCTGTCAGCCAGGAGCTGAGTGCGGCAGGAATCAATGCCAAGATCTCGTCCGACGGCAGCGAAGTGCTTGTGCCCGAAGAGCTGCTGGACAAGGCACGTATGGAAGTGGCCAGCAAAGGCATGCCGCAGAGCGGGCGCATGGGCTTTGAGATCTTCGATAAACCGAACTGGGTTGGTTCCGAGTTCGATGAGAAGGTCAACTATCAGCGTGCTCTTGAAGGTGAGTTGGAACATACAATCGGAACCCTTGGCTCCGTGCGTTCTGCGCGCGTCCACTTGGCCATGGCCAAGCAGGGTTTATTCAGTGCAGAGGATCATCCGGCCAAGGCAACGGTAGTGCTGAAGCTCCGTCGTTCGACCATGGCTCAGGGCGAGGCCGAATCGATTCGCAATCTGGTGGCCGGCGCAGTGGAAAATCTGCAGCCGGACCAGGTGAACCTGGTGGATGCGGATGGTCATGTCAATATGAGCGCGCCGACACAGTCCGCGCAGCAGACTGACGCTGTTCACCAGATGGAGCAGCAACTGATCTCCATGCTGGAGCCGGTGGCCGGGCGGGATAATGTACGCGCTACAGTTCATGCGGAGTATGAGCAGGGCACGGAAGAAAAAACTGATGAGGTCTATGATCCGGCACTGTCGGCAACCGTCAGCATGCAACGTACCGAGCAGGTGCAGGGTTCCCAGCGGGTCGCGTCGGGAGTTCCGGGAACACAGAGCAATGCCGCGGGTGGACCCGCCGCTGCCGGAGCCAATGGTGCGGCTAACCAGGCCAATGGCCAGGGCAACGTTCCACCTCTGATGCAGAACGGTAGCCTGCCTGTATATCCGCAGGGTGGTAGCGGGACAAGCAACAACGCGCGTGAAGAGAGTGCCAACTATGCCGTAACCCGCCACCTGAGCCACATGCAAGAAGGTCCGGGCCGGCTGAAGCGGCTTACTGTGGCCGTTCTGGTAAACGATCGCCCGCAACTGGAAGGCGCAGGAAAGGACATGCATACCGTCTGGCATGGCCGCAGCAGTGAAGAGATGCGCCGCCTGCAACAACTCGCACAGGCATCCACGGGGTTTGATCCCAAACGTGGAGATCAGCTTGTTCTTGAGAACATCAGCTTCCAGACGAACAGCGCGGAAGTTCCATTGACTCCACTGCAGCGCGTGACAGAGCAGACGCAGGAACTGATACGGACGCCGGGTGTACTTCGCACTGCGGGCCTGGTAGCGATGGGGCTGCTGCTGGTGATGTTCGTCCTGCGTCCGATGGTCAAGCAGACCGCGGCCCTGATGCAGGAGCCGGAGGCGCCATCATTGATGGCGCAGCAGACTCCCGCTCTTGCTGCCGTCGGGGCAGGCGCTGCCGCAGGTGTTCTACCGATTACGGAGCCAGCGTCCTTATTGGCGCAGGGATCTCCGGATACGCCGGTATTGACGCCCGTGGCCGGACTGAAAACAGAGAACAGTGAAGAGGAAATGATCTTCGAACAGGTCAAGAAGCAAATCCGTTCGGAACCCAAGCAGAGCACGCGTCTGCTTGAGCACTGGATTGCTACGGACATGGACGAATAACCCAACCCCTTTTCTTGG
>NZ_JBFRCY010000826.1:0-1867 GCF_052113305.1 Terriglobus sp. YAF25 | reverse complement strand
CGCTGAAGGCGCGTTCCATACCAGCCTGGGGCAACGCCCCAGGTATCCGGCACATTTGTAGTTAAAGGGCTGAAGGCCCGCTCCATAGCTCGCCGTGAAGGGGCGGGTTTGATGGCACGTCTAACCACCAATGTCTGGGCTGTTGGAATGATCCATGTCGAACGCCGGACGCTTCGCTCACCGTATCGCATCCATTCGCACTCAAAGACGTAACCCTGCAGCAACCTTTACTTGTTACGATTTGTACGCAATCGATCTGCGGCCTGTCGACCCCAAACACAAATCCAAACAATCAAACTCTGCAGATGGGCAGGGAGGAAAGATCCGTGATCCGCAAGACGTACACCGCTCCTCTGGTTTCACTCTCCATTGCCTTTTCCCTCTGCGCCGGCCAGGCACAGGTCGTGGTCAGCGATCCACCCAAAGGCGCCATCCTGCCCAATGGCCGCGCCATTGATCCGGCGGGTACATGGACACCGATCGCTCCCATGCCATTCGCCCTTGCTGTCAGCCCTGACGGCAAACACCTCGTCGCGCCCTCGATCGGCTGGCCATTTGCACTGAACATCATCGACGATCTCGGCGGCAGCTCGCCACGGTACCGTCGCTTTCCGGAGATCAAGGCAGAGAGTGGAACCACAATTCTGCCGTCGAACGATCCGCACCTGCGCGTCTCCTCGACGAACGACCCCAACACCCAGGTCCATATGGGCGTCGCCTATTCGCCCGACGGCTCGCTGTTGTATGACCCCACAGGCGACTCCGGCGCGGTCGACATCTACGACAGCAAAACCTGGCAGCATGTGGGTCGTATTGAACTCGACGGCAAGCTGAACGGCAAGACCTACAAGGAGAGCTTTGCGGCAGTTGCTCTACTCTCTCCGGATGGCAGAACGCTGTACGTTCTGGACCAGGGAAACTGGCGCGTTGTGATCGTAGATCTAAGCACCAAGCAACTGATTGCAGGCCTACCCACCGGCTCAAACCCGCTCGCCATGGCGCTTTCGCCGGACGGCAACCGCCTCTACGTCACCAACTCCGGTCTCTTCGAATATCAACTCGTTCCGGGCGTAAAGCTGGCGGACCCTCTGCACACCGGTCTGCACTTTTCTCCCTTCGGATATCCGTCTGCGGCTGCGCGCAAAGGAGTGAACGCGGAAGGGCATGACGTGCCCGGACTCGGTGATGAAAACAGTCCTCGCGGCAGCTCCTTGTGGACCTACGATGTCTCCTCGGCTGGCGCCACACATCTTTTGTCGAAGCTTCGCCTCGGCCACCGCATCACCGAAGGCCACAACACTGTCGTAGGAGGCGCATCGCCCTCCGGTGTAGTCGCCGGCAAAGAACGCATCTATGTCTCGCTGGCGCACGAGGACTCGATCGCCGTCGTTTCGCCGGACGGAGCGAAACTCGAGCGCGAGATTCCCCTTACGCCCTTCAGTGGTGCTGAGTACAACGACAAAACCGGGCGTCCGTTGCGTGGAGTCATGCCCTTCGGTGTAGGTCTCTCCGGCGGACAGCTCTTTGTCGCTGAGGCAGGGACAAACTCCATCGCCGTCATCGATACCAATACAAACCAGGTCCTCACGCACATCCCCGTGGGTTGGTATCCCGCCGCCGTAGCATTCTCACCGGACCAGAAGACGCTCTACGTTGCCAACAACAGGGGGCAGGGAACCGGACCAAGCATTGCGGCCGACCTCTCGGCCGAAAGCCGCCACTCCATTCATGAGCTGGAGTTCGGCAGCATCTCCACCATTCCACTGCCGATCGCGGAAGACCAGTTCCCACGTTTGACCGCTGCCGTCGTGAAAGCGAACGAGGCGGCCCTCAAGGAATCCTCTCCCCTTCCTCACCTGCGTCATGT
>NZ_JBFRCY010000825.1:0-1877 GCF_052113305.1 Terriglobus sp. YAF25 | reverse complement strand
ACCTACTGACCGAAACTCCAACGAACTATCGCCGCTGGTGGAATAACTCCTGGGCTGTAGTCGAGGAGGGAGGGCAGGCGAACGCGGGTGAGTGGACGGCACAGGATGACAAGCGGCTGCGCGAAGTTGTGGATGCTTCTCACAGCAAGGGCTTTTGGATCCGCTTTTACACGCTCGATGGCTTTGACCCACAGAAGAGCCAGGGATGGGGTGCCAGCTACAACTTCGGGTCTCGCGAGGCCGTTCTTCCACGCTGGAAGGCTGCTATCAGTGCAGGCGTGAACTTCGTGGCAACCGATCAGTATGAAGATTTCGCCACAATGGTTCCGCAGATAGAGAAGTCATTGCGGCCGGGACCGTCCCGCTAAGCCGTCCTCAGATGCCTGGCATGCAATAGAAGGGAGGAGGGCTCCGAAATGAAAGCAGAGAATAACCATCGTGCATTTCGCCAGCGTGCTTACGGCATGAAGAAGCACGATGCGACGCATCTTCACTACGATCTTAGGCTGGAATGGAATGGGGTGTTATTGA
Source organism: Terriglobus sp. YAF25 (assembly GCF_052113305.1). Classification (NCBI taxonomy): domain Bacteria; kingdom Pseudomonadati; phylum Acidobacteriota; class Terriglobia; order Terriglobales; family Acidobacteriaceae; genus Terriglobus; species Terriglobus sp. YAF25. The sequence continues at coordinate 1,346 of NZ_JBFRCY010000825.1, read as the reverse complement.
GCTGGGCTCTGCGAGAGGGACCTAGCACGCAGTCGGGCGTGCTTCGAGAAGCGGTTGAGATGGACGATCACCGCCTGGCGTACCTGCAGTTTGAAGGTCTTCATCGAACAGGAACAATTATGCTCTGGGATCAGGGAAGCTGGGTGCCATATCCGGAATGTGACGATGTCGGAGCCAGCGTGCGCAAGGGAATTTTGCGATTCGCTCTGTACGGAGAAAGGCTGCAGGGCGACTGGACCCTTACCAAAACGAATATCGTAGGAAGCGATTCGCGTTCACTCTGGACGCTTTGTAAGCACGCCGATGAGTTTGCCGAAAGCTGGGCAGGCAGGTGCATCCTGAAGGAGCAACCGAACAGTATTACCGGCAGAACGATGGAAGAGATCAAGCAGGAATGGACGCACCCGAGGAAGAGGCAGGAACGGCAAGCAAAACTCTTCGACTAGTCGTTGGAATGCAGTTCTGTAAGGAACCCTGCGACATAGTCATCTGGCCGTCATTTCGTAGCTCCCAGACTCTCAACAAGCGAAAATTGCCGAGCTCACCCATCCAGATTGCGACTTGAGAATCTGCGCCGTTGACTGTGCGAGATTGATGCTAGTGCTCACGAGCGTGAGACCGGGCCAATATCCCGGAGGGACATTGGCCACCCGCGCACATAGCCAATCTCGAAGAGGCTAGTCGTCCAGGCTGCCCATGCTCAGATTGACGGTTGTTCCAGTCAATCCACTTGCCTTGTCGGAGGTTTTGCTACCTCGTCAAGCGTCATGACACGTTTGGGATGGGTCATGTGCATATTTACATGCGCTGCCGCAATCGACTATCTTCTGCACTGCAGCCTATCCAAAGGAGGCGGCTATGACGAGAAAATATATCGATTGCAGAGAGTTCCCGAATGAGGCGAACTGCACGTTGGCAATTTCAGGTACCGAAGAAGAGTTGCTCAACGCAGCCGTAATGCACGCTATAAGCGTCCATGGCCACATGGACTCACCGGAATTGCGGGAGCAGCTTCGCGGATTACTGAAAGACATGCCGGAGATGCGGGTTGCGGCCTAGGGCGTGTCATTCAACTCCTGCCGTCAGCGTTGCGAGCGCAAATTAGTTCTTTGGCATGCTTTTAACTCGTTCACGATTCCGGACGAGCCCATCAGCGGACAGGATACGAACTCGATTTCCTCGTCTCGAGGTGTGTGTCTTTCTTAACCAACGCAAACGAACTCTGAGTCTTCACTCGCTGCACGATTTCATCGGCCTGGAGGAACACGAAAACTTCAGCTACGAGGTGCTATTTGGATACAAGGGCGCATCGCGAACAAGCTGGAGGAGGTAACAATGGTTGCTGA
>NZ_JBFRCY010000824.1:0-3165 GCF_052113305.1 Terriglobus sp. YAF25 | reverse complement strand
GGCCTGATTGACGATGCCGGCGGGCTCTGCGAAGGTGCGAAGCTCGACGACCATGCGGCCCACGTTATCAGGATGCTGCAGGTAGGGAAGATAGAAGAGCGGAGGCGTGGGGGAGCGAAGATTGGCGTAGCGAGTGTCGGYGGCGATGCCGACGATCTGGATGGGGCCGTCAGCGTCTTCGTTCTCGAAGGTCTGGCCGAGAGGGTCCTGGTTGGGGAAGTATTTCCGTGCAAGAGTCTGATTGACGACCGCGACCTTGGGCGAGGTATAGGTGTCGTGCGTGTTGAAGCTACGGCCGCGCATGATGGAGATACCAAGCGTGGAGAGAAAATCGGTGCCGACGATATTCATCTGAACGCGGCGCTCACCCTCGATGATGGGGCGGCCGGAGACGTGGAAGGTGGAACCTGAGTAACCGTCACCGACGATCGCGATTGTGCTCAACGAGACCGAGCGAACACCAGGGATTGCGGCAAGTTTTTCTTCAAGCTGGCGATAGAGCGCAGTGCTTTGCGGGCCCGTATAACGGGTTTTCGGAGGGGCAAGGCGGAAGAGAAGGATGTTGTCTGGCCGGAAGCCAAGCGGAGTGTGGTTGAGATTGACGAGAGTCCGCACGAAAAGCCCGGCTCCGATGAGCAGGATTGCCGAAAGTGCGATCTGGAAGATGACAAGACCTTTGCCGAGACCTATCTTCTGGCGGCTGTAAGTGGCGTGGGCTGTGTCCTTGAGACCAGAGTTGACGTTCGTGCGTGTAGCCTGCCACGCGGGAGCGAGACCAAAAAGAATTCCAGTTGCGAGGGAGATACCAACAGTGAAGGCAATGACTCGTCCATCGAAGTCAAGCTGGATTGTCTCCGGGCTCCACGATTTTGCGAGGAGGTGTGGGATGAGGTTTCGACCGAGATAGCCGACGAGCAGACCGGCGGTACCTCCGAGTGAGGAGAGCAGCAGGCTTTCAGTGAGCATCTGGCGCACAATGTGTGCGCGGCCCGCTCCAAGGGCGAGGCGTGTACTTACCTCGCGTTCGCGGGTAGCCACCCGGGCGAGCAGCAGGTTGGCAAGGTTGACGCAGGCCAGCAGAAGCACGAGGCCGGAGAGTGAGAGCAGCATGTAGGAGGGCCTGGCGAACGCGTCCTTCAGGTAGTCGAGGCCGCGGTCTCCGGACTGAAACTGGAGATGGAATTGAGTGGGAGCTTTTCCGTCCGGCATACCTGCGGCTGCAGCCTGGCGCAGAATAGCGTCGAGCCTGGCTTGCGCGCGGACCTCAGGGACGTCGGGACGCAGGCGCTGGAAGGCATCACTCTGCTTGCGCAGTTCTTCAAACACAGGGTAGGAGAACGATGAGCTGATGTGGTCGCCACTGGCGTTGGAGGAAGCATCACCCCAGACGAGTGGTACCTTCTGATCGTGGCCGGCGACCCAGGTGAGCATGCGGAGCTGTTTCGGATCTTTGACGGGCAGAGTATCGAGGAGAACTTTTTTTGCGACAGCGAAAATGGCTGTGTTGGCGCCGATGCCCAGAGCGAGGGAGGTGATGGCGACGAGGGCAAGCGTCGGGTTACGGCGGAGCTGACGCACGCTGAMGCGGAGATCGCGTCCAAGATTGGAGAGGGACATGATCGAGCGCATCTCCCTCTGACCTTGCTGCAAGAGGGTCGTATTGCCGAATTGACGGCGCGCCGCCGAAGCAGCTTCTTCTGGACGCATACCTTGGCGAATGAATCGCTCCGTAAGGAGCTGCAGATGCAACCGCATCTCGTCGTCGAATTCGTGATCGGCTTTTCGACGGCCGAACATTCCGCTGAGCTTTGCCGCGAAAACGCGAAATCGGGAGGCCATCATTAACTTGCCCCTTCCTGGTCTAATACACGGCCGATGACCCCAGAGATGCGCTCCCAGTTCTCGGTCTCAATTGCCAATTGCTTCAACCCTCGCTTGGTGATGGAGTAGAACTTGGCCTTGCGGTTGTTCTCCGAAGTTCCCCACTCCGATGCGATCCATCCTTGTTGCTGAAGCCGCAGCAGGGAGGTATACACGGTGCCTTCGTTCAGTGTCAGCACCCCCTCGCTCAGCTGCTCGATGCGACGGGCAATCCCAAATCCGTGTAAGGAGCCGAGCGCATAGAGGGTTTTCAGGATCATGAGGTCCAGCGTGCCTTGCAAAACTTCAGACTTTTCGCCGCGCACAGTCACTCCTTTGGACAGCGCATAGAAGCTAACATCACTCCTTTGGAATGTCCACAGGAAAGATGGAATAGCAAAAGCAGTGCGGAAATTGCGTTCGGCTGGAGCGGTCAAGATTTTTCTTTGTCATGATGGCTCTACCTGCCTCTGGCTTTTGCACGATAAGCAGTTTTGCTAAGGGCAGAGTGGCTGGCGTAGAAAGATGGGAGCCCCAATTCTGTTTTGCGGCGAGAAGACTTTCAAATCAAAGGAACCTACGATGAAGCGAACGGCATTGGTAACCGGGGCATCGCGCGGTCTTGGGCGTGCTATCGCACTCGAACTCGGCGCATCCGGCATGAATGTAGTCGTCAACTACTTCAACGGCAAAGACGGAGCCGAAGATATCTGTGATCAGATCCACAAGCTCGGTGCACAGGCCCTGGCCGTAAAGGGTGATGTTCGAAATCCCACCGAGATAGACGCGCTGGTCTCGCAGGCTGAGAAGGCGTTCGGGGGCATCGATATCCTGGTCGTCAATGCGACGGGACCTCAGCCGCTGCTTTCGATTGAAGAGCAGACATGGGAAAGCTATCTTGATCAGCTGGAGTTTTTTGTGAAGTCTCCGCTTCTTCTGCTCAAGCGTGTTCTCCCCCGTATGAAAGAGAAGCAATTTGGCCGCATCATTCAGATTGGAAGCGAAGTCTTCGAATTGGGGAACCCTCGGTTCGCCAATTATGTGGCGGCGAAAGGCGCCCAGCTTGGGCAGACCCGTTCCTGGGCCCGCGAACTGGCGCCGACTGGCATTACCGTAAATCTGGTTGCCCCCGGCTGGATACCCACGGAGCGCCACGTCGGCACTCCGCAGGCAGAGATAGACCAGTATCTGCAAACCCTGCCGACAAAGAAGATGGGAGTTCCTCAAGATGTCGCGAAGGCCGTGGCCTTTCTCGCAAGCGACGGGGCTGGATTTGTCACTGGACAGAAAATCTCAGTGAATGGT
>NZ_JBFRCY010000823.1:0-1879 GCF_052113305.1 Terriglobus sp. YAF25 | reverse complement strand
GACCAAAGGTGGAGTCCCAGTTCGAGGACCAGGTCAACGCCGTCACGAAGGTGACGCCGCGCGCCATCTTCTTCTGGGCCTTGATGATCATCGAGTTATACAGCGACTTCGAGTTGCTGGGCTGGATATTGACGCTCGAGAACTCGGCGAATGGTTTGCAGAGCTGTGAGTTTGCGACAGTGGAAGCAGCGATGACGCCGATTCCGCCCTTGTTGTAGTAGGGGTTCGCGCTCTTGGCATTCAGGAAGGCCGCCGTAGAGGCTCCCGTGCTGGCGGGGCAGGCTCCCTGGCCGTACGGAATCGCTCCCAGGTTGATCTGATCCAGGTTGTAGGTAGTGCCGTTACCTGGCAGCAGGTTACGCCCCTTCGATCCGACATAACCCAACTGCAATGCAACCCCGTAGGGGAGTTCCCGTTGGATGTCGAGCGAGTATTGCTGCACAACCGGCGACCGGCGGTACTGATCGATGGTGGTGAGCGCGTCACCAAGACCCTGCGAGTATCCGAGCGAGTTTCCTACAGGCTGGTTGATCGCGGAGTAAGGGTTCGCCAGCGAGTTCGCCGGTGTGTTGTTGTTGTCGTTTGACGCAACATAGCTGGTCGTTGAAACGTAACCCGGAGCCAGAGAAGCGCTGGTGGAGTAGTAGATCGGAGCGTAGAAGACACCGTATCCGGCGCGCACCACGGTCTTCTGGTCGAGCGAATACACCAGGCCGATACGAGGCGCGAACTTGGTGTTGCTGTTGTTGCAGCAGCTATTGGAGTAGCCGTTCTGGCCGGCAAACATGATGCCACCCTTTGTGGCTACACCCGATGTCGATGAGATGGGGTTGCTGACCGTACGATCGAAGCCAACAGCGTATTTGTTGTAGCGCTCGTGAATACCAGGTTCCCACTCATAACGCAGACCGGCGTTGATTGTCAGACGGTTGGTCAGGCGATAGTCGTCCTGGAAGTAGAAAGCATGGTACGGAACATTGAGTGCGATCCTGCTGGCGATCTGCACCTGTCCGGTAGTCGGATATCCCAGAAGCAAATCGGCGAGATCGGCTCCGGTCGTTACGCTATTGACTGTCTTCGAATTCGCATTGAAAGCGGTGAAGGTGTTGTTGAAGGTAAAGAAGCCGTTGCCGTTACTGACATTCGTGAAGTCCACGCTGATGGAGCGGTAGACATAACCAGCCTTCAGTGACTGCTTACCTAACGCCTTCGAAATACCGAACACGAAATTACGGGAGTAGAAGGCAGCAGGACCGGAGTTGTTCGTACCCATCTGGGTGCTCACCTGCGACAGCGTAATGSGTGGGAACGACTTCTTCTGCAGTGCATTTACATAGCTGGATGGCAGGCCGAGCTGCGTCTGATCATAGTTGTTGGTCAGATCGAGGGTATTGTTCGGGAAGCGGTTGAAACCCCATCCGGCGGTCAGCACGGTCGTCGGGTTCAACGTATACGTAGTGTTGACGGTGGTGGCGTCTACCTTGCGGTACAGCAGGTAGGAGTTACCGTCACCGGCGAAGGAACCAAGGGGGTTGCCACCCGGCTCCTTCGAGCCATAGTGCATATAGGAGATATTGGCAGCCCACCTCTGAGTAATGAGATGATCCAGTTTGCCGACGAACTCGTCGGCGCGGTCACCCAGCAGATCGGTCGGACGGAAGTTGGTGGCGCCGTAGAAGCCTCCTGTCGTGCAACCCGCCCCGCAAGTCGGCAGCGCCGCAAGGATCTTCTGCCCGATAGCAGACTGGCGGCTGAGAGGAATGACGTTACCCGCGAAAGCAGTACGGTTACCGGTGCTGGTATTGGTCGTAGCCGGATCATAGATCGTCAGCAGCTTTCCGCTGGCGATAGAGGAGCTTGAAAAGTCGCCGCTCCGCTC
>NZ_JBFRCY010000822.1:0-4025 GCF_052113305.1 Terriglobus sp. YAF25 | reverse complement strand
GTGTCTGATAGCTCTCGCACGCAAGTGGAAACAGTTCGCTGACCCTTCGCAAGTGATAGTTCGCGGCGGATAGCGTGCCCCATATTTTGCCATGAACAATAACCTGAGAGGTCATATTGCCGGTTGGCTTGAGCAGAATGGGATTCATGTGGACCGACGGCAAGATGCAGGCGGCCTCAGCCTGGAGCGCCTGGGCTCGGCCTATCTCAAGTCCTTCGCGCGTCACCGCTGAGTTCAGCGACATGTTTTGCGACTTGAAGGGCGCTACGCGATACCCTTCCTGGGCAAAGATGCGACACAACGCCGCGGCAAGCAGTGACTTGCCGACATGCGAGCTGGTTCCCAGCACCATGATAGAACGCGCTCTCATGGTTGGGCCCCCGCATCATAGGCGTCGTAGAAGACGGTGGTCTCCATTGGGACACGTTTTTCCCATCCCGAGAGCTGTAATTCAGGCTGGCTTCCGAACTCATCGACATAGCCAATGCAGAGATAGGCGACGGGAAGGATGTGGTCGGGGATACGAAGCAGTCGTATACCGTCTGGCGTATTGCGCGATTTCGGATCACGATGAAGCGCGACGGCTGCATAAATCCAACCGATGGCGCATGGTGAGCTGCCGCAAGCAATCGGTCGAGTAGTTTCTCAGGCAGGGGATCGTTGAGGAATCCCCGCCGGACATCTCTGCGCAGAGCGATGGCTCGATAGACCGCTGATCGGTCGGCGTCGCTGAAAGATAGATCTTCCGGCATCACCAGGCTCTCGACCATTTGGGGCCGCTCTTTGATTCGGGGCGGAGCCGTGATTCAACACCGGCAAGCACTTCGATCCTCCGGCCGAAGAGCCATATCACATCAGACAAGCGGTTGAGGTACGGGAGGATGGTCGGTTGTATGACACCACCGTTCTCGACGAATCGAACGGCAGCACGTTCCGCCCGACGGCAAACCGTGCGGGCAATTTCGTAGGCTGCAGATTCTGTATGTGCGCCAGGGAGCGACCAGTCTGAAAGAATGCCCTCAGTTGCTTCAATTTGGTTGACCAAGGCAGTGAGCATATCGACGTCTTCCTGGCTGATGACTGGTGGTTGCTTTTTGCTGTCGGGTGGCGTCGCCAGCGCTGAGCCTACGCGGAAGAGCGTCCGCTGAATCGTTTCGGTCCAGTCGACGATCTCCTTTTGTTGACAGATGCTACGAGCGAACCCTAGAGCGCAGTTCAACTCGTCGACCGAGCCATAGGCCTCGACACGAAGGTCTGCTTTAGAGACGCGGATGCCACCGGCCAGGCCGGTCTGTCCTCCGTCACCACGTTTGGTTGCGATGCTCATGCTTGTTCTCCTGTTGCTGACTCTGGAGCCAGTGTGTCTTCGATGGTTAGGCGCAACGTTCTAATGAGTCGAGGACGATCGTATTCGCTGACCAGGTCGTCTTCAAGAAAGTCGGCCACAAGGGGAGGGGCTTGGGAGAAGAGGGTCTTCTCCGGGAAAAACCATGGTTGATTGGCACCCAGCTGTTCGATGGTCTCAGCTTTGACGATAACGGCGGGCACACGGTCGATGCCGGCCTTCAGAAGGGAAAACGCCCGGTGATAACCATCGCGCAGGAACCAGCGGCCGGCGTAGCTGGCGACCTCGAAAAAAGGGCTTCCTGTATGGACAGTGACCGGAAAGTTTGCGTCGTTTGTTATTCGGATATGTGTATTTGGATTCTCGGAACGAAGGACCAGGGTATTTCCTGCGCTATCGTGTGTCTTATCAAACTTGGGCGGCTTTGCCGTTCCGAACGAAAGGGCTACGAGAGCAGGCCAGTCACCGAGAGCGGGAAGAAGGGGATAGGAGATTCCTTGTGGGAAATACAACCTGCGTTGAAATGCGATGAGCGATCTCAGGTCGACGATACCTAGGGTCCAAGAGAGCCCGGACATCTCGTCAAGGAGGTCGGTACGGGAGGCATGGGGCTCAAGAAGATCCTTCAGTTGCTCCGACTCTGAGGCGCACACGGCATCGAGCTGTACAAAGGCGAAACGCTTTGCCACGCGCGATCGAGCTCGAAGGAGCTTATCGTCACTGACATGTGGGCGGTATTCATAGTCATCCAGATCCCAGCCGGAGAGCTCGCGAATGTTCACACGTCTTGTGGTCGCTCTGGGCATAGATCGGGTCGCGTTCTTCAATCTCTCTCCATGCCAAACCTTCCCAGTCACCGAAGTGAATCTCCCGCAGACCGGAGTTCTTGTGGATCGGCCGGAGGAAGGCCGTAGCGATGGAAGCAGCAGTATCTACGGCTCGTTGAAGATCGCTGCTGTAGATGGCATTGAATTCCAGCCCGTGGCCCAGCCGCGCGATGAGAGCCGCAACCTGGATCTGGCCTCTTTGATTGATGGAAGGGTCCGTGTGTCCGCAGAACCTTCCTGYCATGTCGGTCTCTGCGTGGCGAATAAAGATGAGTTCGCTCATAGAGTCCACGCTCCGCAGAGATAAACGCCAATCTCGGTGATCTGAATGGTGGCGCCAAAACAGTCGCCGGTAACGCCGCCGATACGCAGCTTGTAATACGTAGCCGTAAGCGAGCTGATCGCTATGCTTATCAGTAAAGGCGCTATTGCTCGCCTTTTTAGCAACAAAACAATAACAGCAGTACTGACTATAGTTCCCGCGATCAATGAGCTGATTGTTGTGAGTCGTGCGACGCGCGCTCCCTGGCCGGCGGAGGCCGGTTCTTCGTTGCGTGCTGCTGGAAGGAAGAAGCTTAGCGGGAGGGGTGTCCACCGGCTCAGCACACTCGCCGCAATCAGATAGCTGGAGACATCCTGCAGTTGCAGAGTGGCGATCAATAGCGTACGACCAACGAGGCTCACAATGAGTGCGATTCCTCCGTAGCTGCCAATGCGACTATCGCGGAGGATAGCGAGGATCTTCTCCCGGTTTGTGCCGCCGCCAAATGCGTCCGCAACATCAGCGAATCCGTCCTCGTGCAGGCCTCCGGTCACACACACGAGAAAGACAACGGTGATGAGAGCAGCTACCATCCGCGGAAGATGTGGCGCAACGAGATAATGCGAAAGTGCGCCGCTTGCACCGACGATGATCCCTACAACGGGGAAGAACTTGACCGATCGCGCGAGCAAATCAGCTTCATAGGGCTGCGTGGGGACGGGCAGACGTGTTAGAAACTGCAGGGCCGCAAGGAACTCGGAGACGGCCCGGCGAGGTTGAAGAATTTTGCTCATGATGCCCCACTCACGCCGGCGGATGAGAATGTCGCCATTCGCGTGTAGAGTGCGATTGCGGATTCGATGACAGGCATCGCAAGAACTGCGCCCGTCCCTTCTCCAAGACGCATGTCGAGGGACAGGACTGGCGCCAGCCGCAGGTGATTGAGTAGGAGCCGGTGGCCGGGTTCCTGTGATTGATGACCGGCTATGAGATAACCCGCGGCTGAGGGAGCTATCGCTACGGCGAGCGCGGCGGCGGCGGTTGAGATGAATCCATCGATGGCCACAATGAGCCGCGCCCGCGCGGCCTCAAGAATCATTCCAGTCATCGCCGCGATCTCAAGGCCTCCGACACGAGACAGAACACTTAGGGGCGTAATTGTTGTCTCATCGGCGAAATGCTTTTGCAGAACCGCACGGATGACCGCCACTTTATGAAGATGTGCATCGGTGGAGATGCCAGTTCCACGGCCAGTGGCCTCTTCTGGTGTCGTTCCAGTTAAAGCGCAAGTGATGGCGCTTGCAGAAGTGGTATTGCCGATTCCCATCTCGCCAATAGCTATCATTGCAACTCCCGCAGCGGCTGCGTCTGAGGCGAGTTGGATCCCGACTGAGAGCGCCTGCTCGGCCTCCTGTTGTGTCATGGCTGGCTCGTGAAGTATGTTGCGGGTACCCCGACTCACCTTGCGGTGCAGGAGCCCGGAAATATTCCCAAAGTCTGCATCRACTCCAACATCGACGACGGAGAGATCGGCATGGTGAAGCGCCGCCAGGACATTAATGGCAGCGCCCTCATGGAGGAAGTTCAGGAC
>NZ_JBFRCY010000821.1:0-1893 GCF_052113305.1 Terriglobus sp. YAF25 | reverse complement strand
GTCTGTGCGCTGACCGGCATCGGCTTGTGCAGGCGATGGAGCGCATCGGCCGATTGGCTGTCTTCGGTCTTGCGATCAACCATGGCCACGCGGGTTAGCTCGCGGCCGGCGAAGATGTTCTCGCTGATGTCGAGGTTCGGCATTACGCTCAGCTCCTGGTGCACGATGCTGATGCCGTGTGCCCCGGCATCGCGCGGGCTGCGCAGAGTGATAGGCTTGCCGTCCAGCAGGATGGTGCCTTCGTCGCACGATTCAACGCCGGACAGAATGCGCATCAGCGTGGACTTGCCGGCGCCATTCTCTCCGATCAGCACATTCACCGCATTGCGGTGGAGCCTGAAGTCGACGTGGTCGAGCGCGATATTTCCGGGATAGCGCTTCAGGATGCCGTTTGCCTGCAGGATTACGTCGCTCATGCGAGGTCTCCCTTCAGACGGGCCTGCCGGACAGCGTGCTTCCAGCCTTCATAGTGGGAGGCGAGTTGTGTTGCGGGGAGGAATGTCGTCGACTCTTGCGGAAGCGAGGCGAGATCAGAGACGCTGTGCCACCACCCAAGTGTGAGTCCCCCGAGCCACGCGGCCCCGAGCGCCGACAGGTCTTCGCAACTGGAGCGTTGGACCGGCACCTGCAACAGGTCCGCCTGAAACTGCATCAGGGCAGAGTTGCGGGTTGCGCCTCCGTCGGTGTGCAGAGCGGGAAGGTCTATTCTGGCGGCGTCGCGCATCGCATGAAAGACATCCACGACCTGGTAGGCGATGGCGTCGACGGCGGCGCGGGCCATGTGTTCCCGACGACTGGTGTGGCTAAGGCCAACCAGTGTGCCGCGAACTGCGGAGTCCCAGTAAGGTGCTCCGAGGCCGACCATTGCGGGAACGAAGTAGACCCCTGCTGCATCCGTTACACCTTCGGCCAGAGCAACGGTGTCGCGGGTGGGCTCGGTGAGGTTGAGGAACTCTCCTACCCACTGCACTGCTGACCCGGTCATCGTAATGTTGCCCTCAAGGGCAAAATGGGCTGTGCCGCCGTGCGACCAGGCGATGGTGCGTGCCAGGCTCCGTGTCGGTGCTGGCAGGCCCGGTGCCAGCGTCATCAACGACGAGCCGGTTCCGTAGGTCGCCTTGATGGTTCCGGGAGTGTAGCTTCCATGGCCCACCATGGCGGCGTGGGAGTCTCCGATGGCGGAGACGATGGGGACGCCCGCAAGCTCTGGAATCGCTGAGACCGTGCCAAGCAAAGATGAGGAGCAGGCAAGCCGTGGCATCGCGGCGTATGGAATCGCGAATAGTTCCAGCAGTTCACGATCCCACTGCAGGGTCTGCAGATCGAGCAAGGCTGTACGCGATGCATTCGTGTGGTCGGTGATGTGGACGGCGCCGCCGGTCAATTTCCCGCCGGTAAGTTTATATACGAGCCAGCTATCGACATTGCCCAAGCAAAGGTTGCCTTGTTCGGCCTCGGTCCGCAACGCAGGGTTCTGCTGGAGCAGCCAGCTCCATTTGGTTGCGGACACTAGTGGATCGAGTGGCAGACCGGTGCGCTCCCGGATGAGATCCRTGTGTGCCTCTAGCTGTCTGCAGATGACCTCGCCTCGCCGGCACTGCCAACTGATGGCATTCGCTGCAGGCCTGCCATCTGCGCGGTACCAGGCCACGGCGGTCTCCCGCTGGTTGGAGATGGCGATGCCTTTGATCCTGTCCGCGCTGCTATGGGCGATACACTCCCGTATGACGGTGAGTACCGACTGCCACAGTGCTTCGGGATCCTGCTCCACCATGCCCGGTTGCGGTGTGAGCAGCGCAAGCGGTGCAGACGCACGAAAGACCGGCTGTCCATCGTTGCCGACGAGGAGAGCCTTGGTATTCGTTGTTCCCTGATCGATGGCGAGGATAAGGT
>NZ_JBFRCY010000820.1:0-1900 GCF_052113305.1 Terriglobus sp. YAF25 | reverse complement strand
GCGTGGCTCTGCTCTTTCGTCCAACCGTGGCGATTGCTTCGCGTGCCGTCCTTCTGTTCCTTCTGGCCTGGCTTTGCCTTAAGATTCCGGCGCTGATCGTCGCTCCGCAGATCGAGGGCGTCTGGCTCGGGCTTGGCGAAATTGCCATGTTGTTTGCCGGCGGCCTGGTGGTCTTTGCCCGTTTCTCCGGCCTGGAGCAGGCATCCTTCTTCAAGCGCTTCACTGGCACGAGTGGGCTGCAGATCGCACGCATTCTCTTCGGGCTCGCGGTGATTCCTGTCGGCCTCAGTCATCTCTTTTATGTGAAGATCACGGCCGGCCTTGTTCCTTCCTGGTTGCCCTTCCGCGTCGGCTTCGCCTATCTGACCGGCGTAGGGCAGATTGCCTGCGGCCTGGGGCTACTGTTTATGGTCCTGCCACGTCTGGCTGCGTATATCGAAACCGCGATGCTGGCAATCTTCGCTTTCCTGGTCTGGGGACCCAACACCTGGTTTGCCTCTGCGCCAAAGATGTCCGGCTCCCCGGTGGGGCCGCGTTTCCCGCTGACAGCGTTCTTCATCACCTGGATCATCGCCGCAGCGTCGCTGCTGCTGGCAGACAGTCTCACAGACGAAAGATCAGATTCCGACAAGCTGTCTAAACAGAGGACTACGAATGATAGTGCAGGACGATACGCTTGAGAGCTTTCAGGCTCACGGAGCCCCAGCTCTGCCTCCGGGTGAGAGCGGCCATGTGACCCATGAAGGCGCCCGCATCTGGTACTGCAGGCTTGGCTCAGGTTCTCCYGTCATCCTGTTGCATGGCGGATTGGGCCACAGCGGCAACTGGGGCTATCAGGTTCCATTCCTCATCGAGAATGGATTTCAGGCTGTTCTGATTGACAGCCGCGGGCAGGGAAGAAGTACGCGCGACCAGCGTCCCTACTCGTACGATCTGATGGCCTCCGATGTTGTCGCGGTCATGGATGCACTGCAGATCGAGAAGGCTGCCCTTGTTGGCTGGAGTGATGGCGCATGTACTGCGATGGTCCTGGCTGCGGCGCATCCTACACGTGTCTCCGGAGTCTTCTTCTTCGCCTGCAATATGGATCCAAGCGGAGTAAAGCCCTTCGAGACGACGCCTGTTCTCGACCGCTGCTTCTCTCGCCACACAAGGGATTACGCCGCGCTGTCATCAACACCGGATCAGTTTCAGCAACTCGTCGCCGATCTCTCACTCATGCAACGGACACAACCCAATTACACCGCCGAAGATCTCGGAAAGATCAGCGTGCCCGTCACTATCGTGCAGAGCAGTTCCGACGAATTCATCCGTACAGAACATGCAGAATACCTAGCGAGGTCGATCCCCAACGCCAGGCTGGTCCTGCTCGAAGGTGTCACCCATTTCGCGCCACTCCAGCGCCCCGGGTACTTCAATGAGGTAGTACGTGGCTTCTGCTCCGTTTGTACGGCGCATGAGCTAGGTCATCTCGAATAACTAACCACAGAGCCGGGTGCCCCATCCATCGCATCGCGATGGGTGGGATCGTCCGAGCGAAGCTCGAATCGGGTTGCATCATGGCTGTCCCCGATAAATATGCCACTCCAACCCTCCTGTAAGCCCCGAAGGCAGCAGAGGCTCATCCGGCGAAGGCAACGTAATATTGCTCTTCGTCTGCTTTGTTGCAGGATCAACAGCATCGCCAACACGACGGTTGTGCCACAGGTTCGTCACCGCAACCTCAAGCACTCCACTCTCTGGCAGTGGCCCATGCAGACACGCTTCATAGGGTGGGGCCCATGTAGTTGCCACCGATTTGCCTGCAAAGGTCACTCGTGCGATCTCATGCACTGCTTCGAAGCGCAGGCAAGCGGTCTCACCGGCTGAGAGCTTCGGTGTCTTGAGGCTGGTGCTGTAC
>NZ_JBFRCY010000819.1:0-1904 GCF_052113305.1 Terriglobus sp. YAF25 | reverse complement strand
GGCTGAGATCACAAAAGAGGCTATCCATCGCGGCCTACCCGTGCTCAATTTCAATCAGCGCAATGTGTCGGAAATCTTCGAATTCATCGAACTGATCGCTCGGCTGGTAAATCAGCAAGAAAAGGGAAGGCAACTCGTTGCTGCGTACCAATCAGAGTTGGAGAAAATTGCATACGCGGCTGCAGCCTTCAACTGGCGACCGCGCGTGTTTTTCGAAGAATGGAATGATCCGCTCATCAGCGGAATTGAATGGGTAGAGGAACTGATTGAGCTTGCGGGCGGGGAGCCGATCTTTCCAGAGTTTCGTAAGCAGCGGAAAGCAAAGGATCGGGTGGTTGAGCCTGAACAAATTGTTCAACGCAATCCAGATGTAATCATCGCATCCTGGTGTGGAATGAAGGTCGACATAAATGCCATCTGTTCTCGTCCGGGTTGGGACGCAATTGGGGCTGTCCGCAACGGCCGTGTATACGAGGTGCCTTCCTCACATATCCTGCAGCCGGGACCGGCGTCCTTAACCGATGGAATTCGAGAGTTACATCGAATTCTTAAGGACGTCACTTCGAGTGCTCCGCCACCGGGGTGTTCTTAATCCGGCAGAGCGCGAAGTCGCATTCGATCATGCTGGTAGGGTGACAAGTTTACGGCGACAGCTCTACATCTCTTCGATGACGTTAGCGATCCTTTCCAAGCCCCAATCGAGATCGCCGGGGCTGATCGTAAGCGGTGGTGCAATACGAATAACCTTTTCGTGCGTCTCCTTGCAGAGAACACCGTGATCACGAATCCGCTCGCAGAACGGCCTTGCCGGCACGTTGAGTTCTATGGCCAGCCACAGACCAAGGCCACGAACGTCAACCACGTGCTTGCTACGAATCTGCTTTAGATGTGCGAGAGCGTGGGCGCCTAATTCCGCTGATCGCGTGGGAAGATCTTCGTCGACAACAACACGGAGGGCCGCCCGGGCGACGGCGCAGGCCAGCGGATTACCGCCGAAGGTGCTGCCATGATCTCCGGGTTGAAACACCCCGAGGACTTCATGCGATGAGAGTACCGCCGACACAGGATAGAACCCTCCAGAAAGGGCCTTGCCAATGATGAGGACATCAGGCCTGATCTGGTCATGCATGTAAGCGAAGAGCTTACCTGTGCGTCCAAGGCCGGACTGGATTTCATCCAGGATCAGCAACACATTGTTCTCCCGGCAGATGCTCGCTACTTCACGAAGATAGCCGGCTGGAGGAAGGATAATTCCGGCTTCACCCTGGATAGGTTCGACGAGGAAAGCACAGGTGTCGGGTGTGATCGCGTTGCGTAACGCTTCGACGTCACCAAAGGGGACGTTCCGGAAGCCCGCGGAGAATGGGCCAAAGCCGTCGCGATACTGCGGCTCGGTAGAAAAGCCCACGATGGAAATCGTTCGTCCATGGAAGTTGTTGGCGCAGACGATGATTTCGGCGCGGTTCTTCGCTATTCCTTTGACCTTCTGGCCCCATTTGCGGGCCGCCTTGAGAGCCGTTTCAACTGCCTCGGCCCCGGAGTTCATGGGCAGCGCCATGTCGAACCCCGTAAGATCGTGCAGATCGCGGAGCAGCAAAGGGAGTTGCGTGTTGCGAAAGGCACGTGAAGTCAGGGCTACCTTGCCCGCCTGTTCCGTCATGGCACGAAGAATCGCAGGGTGGCAGTGACCCTGATTCACCGCGGAATAGGCGGCGAGAAAGTCCAGATAGCGCCGTCCTTCGACGTCGGTGACCCAGGCGCCTTGCGCGCTCTCAATGACAACATCGAGCGGATGATAGTTGTGGGCGCCATACTTCTCTTCGAGCGCGATTAGATCGTTAGCGGCGGAATACTGCGATGTCAGTTGCATGGTCTCACGGGGTGATTCAGCGGTTGTAGATGCA
>NZ_JBFRCY010000818.1:0-1904 GCF_052113305.1 Terriglobus sp. YAF25 | reverse complement strand
CGGTCTCACCTGCGGCACGGCTGTAGGTTGCTGTCACGCTGTCGGCAGCCAGGAATCCGGTGAGTGTTCCGGTCAGGGCTGGATCGGCCGTCCCATAGGTCTTGCTGGCAGCGTTCGGAGTCACCGAGGCTACGGCCTTGTTGATAGTGAACGCAGCTGTGTTGTAAGTGATGGTGTAGTTGCTCAACACCGCAGCCGGACTCAGAGTGGCACTGATGTTGTACGGTCCACCGGCGACGGTCTCACCAGCGACACGGCTATAGACTGCAGTGACGCTGTCGGCAGCCAGGAAGCCAGTCAAGGTTCCCGTCAGAACCGGATCCGCCGTTCCATAGGTCTTGCCCGCAGCGTTCGGAGTCACCGAGGCGACGGCCTTGTTGATGGTGAACGAAGCCGTGTTGTAGGTGACGGTGTAGTTGTTCAGCACCGCGGCCGGACTCAGCGTGGCGCTGATGGTGTACGGTCCAGCAGCCACGGTCTCACCAGCCACACGGCTATAGACTGCAGTCACGCTGTCGGCAGCCAGGAAGCCAGTCATGGTTCCAGTCAAAGCCGGATCCGCCGTTCCATAGGTCTTGTTCGCAGCGTTCGGAGTCACCGAGGCGACGGCCTTGTTGATGGTCAAACTTCCATTGACGAAGTTGAAGCTGTAATTTGCGGCGGCGAGCGTGCCGGCCGCGGCGGTAATGGTATAGGTACCAGCGTTAGTAGGAGCTGCCGGACTGGTAGTCAGCGATGCGGTGCCTGTGACTACACTCTGGGACTCTCCGTTGACAAAACCCGTTATCGCGCTCGTGTAAGCAGGAATCGGCGTCCCATACACCGTGGCTACGTCGTTGGCGGTCACGGTTAAAGCCGCCTTATTTATCGTCAGTTTGGTACTGTTATCTGTCGCCGTGGTGAGATTGGCGTCTCCGGGATACGAATAGCTGATCGTATAGGGGCTTCCAGACGAGGGAATCGTGTGAGTGTCGAAGGTCCCGCTAAAGTTCCCGCTGCTCCCAACGATAGTCATCGGAAGGGACGTGCCGTTGATCGTGACTGTAACCGTCTCCCCGCTCGCTGCAAACACTGTCTTTGTCGCATTCGCTACCTGGCCGGAGATTGAAATGCTCGCCTGGCCGTAGGTTATGGAAGCAGATGCAGGAACAAGAGAGCTGAATCGTGCATTTCCTTTCACCAACTGCGCCACTGCATTGGATGTACTTGTCGTGAAGTTTGTGTTGCCTGCATATACAGCGGAGATGGAATGGTTCCCATCGCTGAGCGTTGTCGTCGAGTAGGTCGCAGTGCCAGCGCTGTCAGTCGTTCCGGTGCCTAAGGTGGCCGATCCATCCTTGAAGGTAACAACCGATCCAACCGGGACGGAACCGCTGCCGGGAGCAGTGACGGTAACGGTGGACGTAAAGGTAACGGATTGCCCGGAGACGGACGGATTGAGCGAGGAGGTCAAAACAGAGCTGGTATTGGCGGCATTTACGGTGTGCGAGGTGCCGCTTGATGTACTCGTAGAGAAGTTCGCATCGCCGGAATAAGTCGCTGTTATCGTCTTGGCGCCGGAGCTTGCCGAAGTCAGACTGCAAGCGCCTGCACTCACATTTGCTACACAGCTGGCCGATCCGTCGCTCACCGTAACGGTGCCCGTTGGCGTTCCGCTTCCGGCAGCAACACTGTAGGTTACGGGGTACGTTTGACCGACGACAGTTGGTGTCGCGAGGGCTCCCGCATTTGTGATCGTGGTCGTCGTGCTGGTCTTGGCCCGTACCACAACGCTGGCACCTGTGCTCGGATGGCTGCCTTGGCAGCCCGCGCTGGTGTTTGTGATAGATGCGGTAAACGGATATGTGTTGGGCGTAAGACCGGCAGTTGTGGCGATAGTCAGTGTTGCGTTCACCGTACTACCC
>NZ_JBFRCY010000817.1:0-1911 GCF_052113305.1 Terriglobus sp. YAF25 | reverse complement strand
CAATCAGCGAGAGAGATGGCGATTGCGCGGCGGAGGAACGCTGCCACGTCCATCCATGGCAACGTCAACCCTCCTTGTTCTGTCTCTTCCCGGACAATCCGGCGGCCGGGCTCTTCGACAACGCTGTAGCCTCTGCGCGCGAGCTCTTCGAGGAGCGACGATTTTCCTCCTCCTGAGCAGCCTGAGAGGATTACGAACCGGTACATAGGCAATATCGACATGGAAACGGCATAGTCTCCTTGCCCCATTCTTCGCGATCCTATTGCGAAAGGGTGGATCCCCGGCGAACTTGTTCGCTGGGTTTGGCGTGGGGTATCGCGCTTCGCGCGACCGTCTTTTCTTTTACTCCAACCGATCGTTCAGAAAGATCTATTTAAGTGCTCGGGAGAGTGAAGGCCGGGCCCATGTCCCTAAGGGGACATGGGGCACCCGGTGCATGGGTTATATCGAGTGCGTCGATGCAGCTTAGAGCACTGGAGAGTTGTCGTGGAGCATGCTCTTGCGGATGATCTTGATGGGCACCGGCCCCTGGCGCATCAGGTCGTCGTGGAACTTCTCCAGGCTGAAGGCAGCTCCCTGCTTCTTCTTCACGTCGTCGCGCAGCTTCAGAATCTCCAGCTTGCCCAGCGTGTAGTACATGTAGAGCGCATCCGCGGTGCCGCGCTTGGTCTCCACCATGGCGGAGGCGCGTGACTGGTAGCCCTCCTTCACGAAGAAGTCCACGCCCTGGTCGAAGGTCATCTGGCCGGTGTGCATCTTCAGGCCGACGATAAAGCGGGCGTTGCGGAGAAGGGCATCCTGCAACTGGCCGAGCCGGATGAGCTTCGCTTCGCGGTCATCCTTCGCGCCGGCACCGGGCTGACCGTAGCCTTCGTCCAGCATCATCTGCTCCGTGTAGTGAGCCCAACCTTCGACGTTGCTGGCAGACATGGTCAGCTTGCGGACCTTAGACGGGAACTGTGACTGCCACAGGAACTGCACGTAGTGGCCGGGATAGGCCTCATGCACAGCGGTAGAGATGATGGTGCCGATGTTGAAGCTGGCCATGTGTTCGGCAACGTGCGCGGCGGTCCAGTCTTTTTCAGGCAGGGTGACGTTGAAGTAAGCCTTGGTCGAGTTCTTCTCGTAGGCGCCGGGCGAGTCCATGCTGGCGAAGGTGGTGGCGCGCATGAAAGGCGGAGTCTCTTCCAGGGTGGGCTGAACATCGCTGGGAATGGTGATGATCTTCTTCGCGCGGGTGAAGCTGATCAGCGAGTTGAAGGTGTCCTGAAAGGCGTTCAGCAGCTTGTCCGGAGCCGGGTGAATGTTACCCAGTTCGGCAAGTACTTGCTCGGGTGTTTTGGCGGGATCGAGCTCTTTGGCGATGCGTGCGAACTCAGCCTGATTGGCGCGCATATTGGCCATGTCGATCTCGACCAGCTTGTCCAGCGGCAGGTCGACCATTTCATCCAGAGCCAGCTTCTTGCGGAAGGTCGCTTCACCAAAGCGGAAGTCGCCGTTGGAGCGGGGCAGCAGGTCGCTCTTCAGCCAGTCGCCGTAGCTCTTCAGGGCGTCGATAACAGCCTTGTTGGATTTGGCGAAGTCGGCCTTGGTCTCCGCGTTGGTAGCTTTGCTGAAGGCCAAGGGGACGTCGTTTTCGAAGAACGAGACGATGCCGGGGATCTGCTCGATGGCGATCTCGGTGTAGATCTTCGGAGGATTCTTCAGGTTCTTGCGTGCTTCCAGAAAGACCTGGGGCATCAGCTTCTCGCGCTCTACGGCGGCGCGAAGACGTGTGTCCACGGGAGCGAAGTCGCGACTCATCAGGACGAAGATGCTGTGGGTGATGCCGGAGGAGTAGTTGTCCGGGTTCTTCTCCCACATGCGGATGGTCTCGAGCGAGAGCAGGTTGGACTCGATGTTGTTCAGCAG
>NZ_JBFRCY010000816.1:0-1912 GCF_052113305.1 Terriglobus sp. YAF25 | reverse complement strand
GTCCAGAACTTCAAATTTTCGACGCTCTTGCTCATCGCCCCTGTCTACCATCCTCCTCCTCTCGGCGATCTGGGCATTTCGTTTTACCCTTTCCCTTTCCTTCCTCTTTTCCAGCTCTCGCAGCCTCACCCTTTCACCCTCTTCGGCTTTTCTCTTGGCGATAGCAAGATGCTCAACAGTCTCGCGAAGTGATCTCTCGAAGTCTTTTCCCATAAGGATATTGTGAGGCGGAATTACCTCATTCGCCACCCGACAGCTTTTGACTGAGGGGAACATCCGCCTAGGCCCGTGGCTGACCAGGGCGTTTGCGTACTTAAGATCCACTCATRRCCCCTTTCGCGTTCATCAACCGATCGGTTCTTGGACACAGCCGCGCAGAGCAGCTGAAAGACCGGCGTGTCCAACAACGGGGTACGCGAAGTCAGAGATCACCATGACGAGGTGTTGACCAACCAGAGTGGTGTGCCCCCTGCCGTACCGATCACCAGCCTGGTCGTCTCGGTGATCGCGCTTGGGGTGTCCCTTTGGGCTTTCCGACGAACAAGGCAGGCGGAGCGTCGATCGTCTTATCCGCGTGTCAGTGTCCAGTTGACCTGGAGAGATGCGCCTCCCGAGGCTCTCCAACCTGACGCTACCTTTGATGACTTTGAGTACGAGCGGCGTAAGAACTCCTTGGGGCTGGCGATCAAGTCTGCGGGGGAGCTGGGCTTCGAGGAAATGCGGGCGCGCGTGAGATTTCGCCGTCCATGGAGCCTACGCACTGTATCGACGCCTTGGGCTTCGGTGGTCATCCCGGATCCAGAGCAAGATCAGGCAGGTCAGTACTCGGCCTACGCATCGCAGGTGTTCAGCCCCTTCGGGAACTGGACCGTCAGGAAGGTGGGGGTTGAACTACGCGCGATCGAGGTCGGGACCGTCGGTCTGTGGGCACG
Source organism: Terriglobus sp. YAF25 (assembly GCF_052113305.1). Classification (NCBI taxonomy): domain Bacteria; kingdom Pseudomonadati; phylum Acidobacteriota; class Terriglobia; order Terriglobales; family Acidobacteriaceae; genus Terriglobus; species Terriglobus sp. YAF25. The sequence continues at coordinate 980 of NZ_JBFRCY010000816.1, read as the reverse complement.
CGTCCCATGGCACAGGCGAACCCTGCAACTTCTCTCTCACCGCATCGCAGCTTTGGAGCACTGGGGGCAAGCCCGGCGAGCACAGCAGAAACACGGCGATTGGATGGAAAGCGTTGAGTGGGCTGAGCACCATAACCCGTGGTGGTGGAGGTCCCGGCGCCTTCGTCACAGTCTGATTGCTGTCCTAGACCGTCGTGATCCGGATACCCATATCTACGCCACTGTTCAGGTTGCCTGGCGTGTCGCTCAGCATGGGGGTGAGGTCGTGCGGCTGGCGCAGCGTCATAGGTACCGCCTGTCCTTCGAACGGGGTGCTGCCATGGAGGGATTCATGTCCTCTCATCGGTTCTCCGGCGCATCACGTGTGGCCACCGCAGACCCCCGCTACCGGTACGGACTTCATTTTCCTGGGGGATCCAGCGGCAAGGCTTGACCGAGGATCTGTTGTGCGGACCGGCATCTCGACGACTACAGCACGCCGAGCAGGGCGTTGTCCTCCCACTGGTCGACCACTTCGAGGTAGCCGGCGAGCACCTTGGAGTGCGGGGCCCACCCGCCCTGCTTGGCGATGACGATCTGGTCGTGGCCCTTCAGCCGGGAGGACGTCGCGAGCCCGCGGCKGGGGCTGTGGCCGGTGAAGCGGATCTCGATCCCCGCGCGCTCGCCGGCGCGGGTCACGACGTCGCCGATCGCCTCGGGCTGCAGGCCGCCCTCCAGGACTGTGTGCCAGCGGTTGTGCAGGCGGCGCCAGGCGTATCCGTCCGGGTCGGTGAGGTCGGCGGCCTCCTTCCACGCCTGCCAAGCCCTTACCGGGCAGATCGACGGCCGGGAGCCGTAGGGGACCGGGACGACGCGGGGGCGGACCTTGGAGACGCGCAGGTCGGCCTGGATGCCGCCGGGGGTCTCGGCGTAGTCGCGCACGCGGTTGAAGGCGAGTTCGTGCTCGCGGCCGGCGACGGCGAAGTGCATGAGCACCATGG
>NZ_JBFRCY010000815.1:0-3940 GCF_052113305.1 Terriglobus sp. YAF25 | reverse complement strand
GCCTGGTACTGGTCTACGTCGGAGACCAGAGCGGCATGGTCCAGGAAGTCGGCCAGGGTCTCGCCGCGCTCCTGGGCATCCTGGGCGGCATTGGCGAGTTCCTTCAGGTTTTCAATGCGAGAGAAGGCTTCGGGTGTGCCTTCGTCTTCAAGGGCGCGGATGTAGCCGGAGCGATCGTTGAGGAACTTGATCAGCTCGGGAAGCGTGGCCGGATCGCCGGGCGCGCGGAAGCCGTCGACGCGGGCGCTGGTCTCGAGCTTTTCCGTCGAGGCATCGGCGTTGGAGGCAGGAGAGGGCTTCTCCACCACCGGAGCGAAGGGATTGAAGGAGACATCCTCGGTACCGTGTGCGTTTTCCGGGGCGATGGAAGATTGTTCCTCCGTCGGACCGAAATCGAAGTTGAAGTTGAAATTGAAGCTGGTGTCGAAGGAGGCATCGGCCTCTTCGTTTTCGACCTCTGCCTCGGCTTCGGCGAAGGAGAACGATACGTCTTCGTCTGCCGCGGTGGCCGTATCTTCGGCGAGCTTCTCTGCAAAGCCAGGGCCAAGGATGGCGCGCGCATCTTCGATCAGACGCTTGAAGCCTTCGAGCGCGGTAAGGGCGCGTTGTGGCAACAAACGTTGTTTGATGGCCTGGCCAATGGCGTCCCATGTGGACATGCCGGTCTCGAGTGCCAGGCGTTCGAGCGTCTCCATCGTAGTCTTGCCGATGCCACGTGCAGGCGCGTTGATGACGCGTGCCAGGCCGACGGAATCATGCGGATTCTGGACCAGCTTCAGGTAGCTGATCATGTCTTTGATTTCGGAGCGTTCGTAGAACGAGAAGCCGCCAACCATCGTGTACTTGATCTGGTAGCGGCGCAGCGCTTCTTCCACCAGACGCGACTGCGAGTTGGTGCGGTACAGAATGGCGCAGCGCGCTTCGCCTTCCCCTTCGGAAGCAGTCCTTAGATAGCTTTTCAGGCGATCGGCGATGAAGAGAGCTTCGTTTTCTCCGTCGGGAGCTTCGTAGTAGCCGATCAGCGATCCGCCATCGCGCGTGGTGAAGAGGTTCTTGCCTTTGCGCTGCGTGTTGTTCGAGACGACCGCGCCTGCTGCTTCAAGAATGACCTGGGTGGAACGGTAGTTCTGTTCCAGGCGGATGGTCTGAACCTCGGGAAAGTCTTTTTCGAACTCGAGGATGTTGCGGATGTCGGCGCCGCGCCAGCTATAGATGGACTGATCTTCATCGCCGACGACGCAGACGTTGTGATGATCACCGGCGAGCATCTTCATCAGCTCGTACTGCGGACGATTGGTGTCCTGGTACTCGTCGATAAGGATGTAGCGATAGCGGCGGTTGTAGCGCTCGCGTGTTTCTGAGGAGGACTTGAACAGGCGCACGGTCTCGAGCAGAAGATCGTCGAAGTCCAGCGCGTTGGCTTTGGCCAGCTCCTGTTTATAGATCTTGAAGATGTGTGCGATCCGCTCTTCCAGGGGATTGGTGGAGTTGAGGAAGTACTCCTGGGGATCGATCATGTGATTCTTTGCCCACGAGCAACACAGGACCATCGACGGTCTCTACACCGGCCCTTTGCTGCGGATTCAACTTGTCGAGAAGATGCTGCAAGACGAGAAAACTACTCCTGCATCAAGTTTACCGCCGCAGCGCACAAGAACATATAAGACAGCCGCGACGAAGCGGACGTTAGCAGGCAAAGTTCAGAAAATTACTCGAAATTAATTTCGAAAAAAGTTGGAACAAAGTGGGAACGGGCCGCGTAATGCCTCCTGCGTGACGAAATCACCTGAACCTAGGCCAGATGAGATTCGATCAGCCACCGCAAAGGAGAGAACTCACATGAACCGTCAGACTGTTACGCGCGCTGCATTCRCAATCGCCTTCACCGCCATGACTTTGGCCCCTACCGCGCACGCCGCATCGTTCTTCAAGAAGGGCACCCCGGATACACAGACTTCCATGAAGAAGGCCGGCAARACCATCAAGTTCACCGTTCGTAACGATTCCAATGAGGCACGCGAGCTTCGTATCGGCGATGACGTTGTGACGATCGCCGCGAAGAGCAGCAAGCAGCTCGAAGCCGCTGACGGTACCCGCGTTTACAGCAACACTGCCACCGACAAGGTCGCTGCAGGCACCCTGATGGTGCAGCTCTCCAAGGACATGAACAACGCTACCCTGGCGTTGAACTAAGATTCACACTTCTCAATCCGCTCCCCTACTGGAYGGCTGGCGGTGAAGGCGTACTCTAATGGAGTATGTCTTCGCCGGCAGCCATCTCGCCTTCCCGCAGTATCTGGCTTCATATCGTGAAGACGATGCACGATCGCAAGGCGCTGATGGGAGAGAAGGCAGATGCATTTCTGATTCTTCCCGGTGGCTTCGGCACGCTGGAAGAACTCTTCGAGGTGCTGGCCTGGTCGACCCTGAAGCTTCACTCCAAACCGATCGTGCTGTTGAATACGGCAAAGTTCTGGGATGGCATGTTGGCGTTTCTGGATCACTGCATTGCAGAAGGTGTATTGACACAGCCGAGGCGAGAACTGCTGCTGGTGGCCGATACGGTGGATGAAGCGATCCGGCTTTGTCTGGGATAGTGCATTTTCCCTGCAGGTATAGTGCAGGGCTTCCACATCTATGGGCGTTTTCCGCAATGAAAACGCCGCTACACATCCCTCCGGAGATACCCATGAACAGGGAAAACGCTCTATTGCGCCTTTTTATGGGCAGCCCGATCTGTTGAATCTTTCACGTTCATCGAACCATCCAAGCGTAGGTATGCCTACTCTGTTTGATCCCATCCGCGTCGGTGACCTCGATCTTCCCAACCGTATCTTCATGTCGCCGCTGACGCGGCTGCGCGGCACTCCGGACCATGTGCCCACGCTGATTCAGGCGGAGTATTACCGCCAGCGTGCAAGCGCCGGGCTGATTATCAGTGAAGGAACTCCCGTGGCTCCGCTGGGTGTTGGTTATCCGCAGGTTCCGGGAATTTGGAGTGATGAGCAGGTTGAAGCATGGAAGCCGATTACGCAGGCGGTGCATGAGGCCGGCGGCCGCATCTTTGCGCAGATCTGGCATGTCGGCCGCATCTCGCATTCGAAGCTGCTCAACGGTCAGTTGCCGGTAGCGCCGAGCGCGATCGCCGTGCAGGGAACGGTAAATGTCCTGCGGCCACAGGTTCCATTCGAGACGCCGCGAGCGTTGACGATTTCTGAGATCAAAGAGGTTGTAGAGCAGTTCCGCCGCGGAGCGCAGAATGCGCAGCGCGCCGGCTTCGATGGTGTGGAGCTGCACGGAGCGAATGGATATCTGCTCGACCAGTTCCTGCAGGACGGCGCCAATCATCGCGATGATGAGTACGGCGGCAGCCTGGAGAATCGCGCACGGCTGATGCTGGAGTGTGCGGATGCTGCAATCAGTGTGTGGGGACCCGATCGCGTGGGAATGCATCTGGCTCCTCGTCCAGGCGCACATGGCATTCAGGATTCAAACCCGGCTGCGACTTTTGGCCATGTGGTGACGGAATTGGGTAAGCGGAAGATTGCTTTCATCTGCGCTCGCGAACGCGTGGCGGAAGACAGCCTGGGGCCGGAGCTGAAGAAGAAGTTTGGCGGCGTCTATGTGGCGAATGAAGCGTTCACCTTCGAGCAGGCGGCCAATGCATTGAATGATGGCTGGGCCGATGCAGTGGCGTTCGGCAAGTTATTTATCGCCAATCCGGATCTGCCGCGGCGGTTTGCCGAAGGGCTGACGTTGAATCAGCCCAATCCGGAGACGTTCTATACGCATAATCCGGAAGGCTATGTAGATTACCCCACGCTGCCGGAAGACTGAGGCTGAGGAGAAGATGGGATGAGGAAGTCGGGCTTATGCTTGACTTCTTTTTGTTTGTCATCCCGTAGGGATCTGCTTTTCGCCTAAATCCCTGTTCAAAGGT
>NZ_JBFRCY010000814.1:0-1915 GCF_052113305.1 Terriglobus sp. YAF25 | reverse complement strand
CCAGTCACACGGATACCGGAACGGACGAGAAGGTCTCTTGCACGGCGGACAACCTGTTTGCTGGATTTGCCGTGGCGAATGACAAGCACAGCGGTATCCGTCTGGCGACCAAGGATCACACCATCCGTAACAGAAAGAATAGGAGGGGAGTCGATGACGACATGCGTGTATTTCGTCTTTGCGTTCTCGATGAGATGCTGCATGCCTTCTGAGCTGAGCATCTCGGTCGGGAAGGGAGGAACCGGACCGCTGGCCAGAATGTCAAGGTTCGGTACATCGGCCACCTGTTGCACCGCTTCTTCAAGGCTGGTGGCCCCACTCAGCACCGTAGAGAGACCAACCTTGCCATTCAAGCCAAAACGGTGATGGACGCTGGGACGCCGAAGGTCAGCGTCGATAAGAAGCACTCTGGTCTCACGTTGAGCCAGGATGCAGGACAGGTTTGTGGAGCAGGTTGTCTTACCTTCCGACGGTGTAGCGCTGGTAAACAGGATCGTCCGGGGTGGGTGAGCCGTGTCGGACAGCAGGATGGAGGTCCGAAGCGAACGGAAGGCTTCAGCAAACTGGGATTTGGGCATGGTAAGCACACCCATATTGAGTTGTGTGACACTCATGCCGGCCGGCAATTCGCTGACGGTGCGGCGTGACTTCGGGATGATGGCCAATGCCGGCAGTTCCGTGATGCCTTCGACTTCAGCAATCGTACGCAGGCCAGTGTCGAGGCTCTCAAGCAGGAAGGCGATGACGATGCCGCCGAACAGACTGAACAGCAGCGTCACGACAATGATGGTGGTGGCTGACTGCAGCGTAGGTGCCGCCGGAATCAGCGCCTGGTCAACGACATCAATTTCCAGAGACTCCAGACCCGCCTGAATACCCGCAGCCCGCAAGCGCTGCAGCAGGCTGTCATAAAGCTGGCGTCCCGATTCGAACTCACGCTGACGCAACGTATATTCCACCAGCTCGTCGCGTAGTTTGTATGCATCGGCCTTCTGTGCCTCGAGTGCGGCCTGGGTCTGCTCTTCAGTGGCCTTGGCGGCGAGATACGTTTGTTTTGCCTGATTGAGCAGACGTCCCTGCTCGGTATTGATCTCGGTCGCGAGCTCATCCATCTGCGCTTTGGCAGCCTTGACCTGAGGGTGGTTCGGACCAAGCTGCGATGTCAGTTCTGCATAGTGCGCGCGGGCGTTAGCCAGCTCACCACGCAAACTATTCAGCCCGCCCGGTTGGATGCTTGGGGTTGCATCGATCAGACCTTCCATCGAAGCGGGATCCGCCTGGGCCAGCGCGCGATAGCGGGACTCCGCGATGATGCGGTTGATGCGGGCATCGCCCGCTGCCTTCGTGAGGCTGTCGATGAGGGAAGTGATCTCGCTTTGGCTGTGTGTCGGATCAATGCTTACGCCTACAGAACCGAGGCGGCGCTGTAACTCGAGAAGCTGTTCCTGCGAAGTCTCTACCTGCTGTTTGAGATCATCAAGCTGACCGGTGAGCCATTGACTGGCGTGCTGTGCTGAGTTGAACCGGGTCTGGTAGCTACGCTGGATATAGTCTTTGATCAGCGTGTTGATGATATTAGCCGACAGATGTGCGTCGAGACTGCGATAGTTGATCGTGATCAGGTTCGTACGTGCCACGATCGATACTGTGAGATTTGCCTTTAACCGCCCCAATGTGGCCTGGCGGATCATTGGCGTATCGAGCGACGTTACAGGTACGGGGGGACGTACGCCCAGGAAAGCCGGTTCGTTATTCAGGTTCAGCTCGCGAGCAACCGTCAGCAGCAGGGTTTCGCTGGTCAGGATGGTCGATTGGGTATTGAGGTGACTGCTCGTGTCGGTTGCGCCTACAGTCGTGAGTCGGTACTCGTTCGAGGAGCCCGAACGCACCTCAATACGGCCGGTCGCTATATATA
>NZ_JBFRCY010000813.1:0-1924 GCF_052113305.1 Terriglobus sp. YAF25 | reverse complement strand
CATTTCACGAGCCCATGTCTGAAATAAAGGCGCGTCGGAATAAGCGTAAAGCCCTTCTGTGTCGTCTTACTTACTAGCTTGCGAATCTCCTCCTTGTGCAGCAGCAGCTTGCGGGTCCGCAGCGAATCATGATTCATGGCATTGCCATGAGAGAAGGGACCGATGTGCGCGTTAAGGAGGTAGATTTCTCCGTCTTTTACCAGACCGTAGGCATCTTTCAGGTTGGCCTTGCCTTCGCGGACGGATTTGACCTCAGTACCGCGCAGGGCAACACCGGCCTCAAAACGGTCGGTCAGGAAATAATTGTGGCTGGCAGCGCGATTCTGCGCGGCGTCCCGCTCTCCCGTCGCCACGGGATCACGCGGACGCGTGGGACGCGCCTTAACAGCTCCGGGAACGGGTTGGCTTACAGAACGGGCCATCTGGACGTTTGATGTTAACACGCGGCAAAAGATTCCAACTCTGCCATGTCTTCGGCGGCCAGCCTCAGGGGCAGTGTCGGCGTCTAAGAGAAACGGAATGCTATACTTTCGCCATCAGCAAGCGGGGAGCGGTCCGATTTCACCCACATATTTGAGCCTCTATAGAAACATGGATCGCAGCTTCACGTCCCTTCGCAATGCAGCCTTCGTCGTCACCATTCTCGCCGCCACCGGCGTGGCAGCGCATGCCCAGTCTGCCGGCTCGTTTTATAAACGAGGGCAGCAGGCCGAGGAACGGCAAGACTACGACGCGGCATATGAGGCATATCGCCAGGCCCTCGCAAAGAAGCCAAGAGATATCCGCTACAAGGTGAAGACGGAACGCCTGCGGTTTGAGGCGGCAACGGCACATGTAGATCGCGGACGCCTTGTGCGGCAGGGAGGCGACCTCGGCGGAGCTCTTACTGAGTTCACGCGTGCGCTGCAGATCGATCCTGCGAACCAGACTGCACAGCAGGAGCTGGACATCACTCAGAAGATGGCGGCTGCTCCTCCGACACAGCAACAGCAGTCGTTGGAGAGCGGAATTCTGGCCACTCAGGCTGAGATCGCCGGCCTGGGCGGGCCGGTCTCTCTCAAGCCCATCTCGAATGACCCCATCACGCTTCGCATGGTGGAAGACACGAAGAATATCTATCAGGCCATCGGCAAGGCCGCGGGCCTGAATGTGCTGTTTGATCCGGCCTATACCTCCACGCGTATCCCTGTGGAATTGAATAATGTGTCACTGTATGACGCCCTGCGCATTGTGGGCGCCATCTCCGGTACCTTCTGGAAGCCGGTGACAGAAAACACCATCCTGGTGGCGCAGAACACCCGTAATAAGCGTCAGGATCTGGACGAGATGGCGGTCCAGACCTTTTATCTGACCAATGCCACCCAAACTGCCGACACCAACGAAATTGTCACTGCGCTGCGCAACGTCTTCGGGACCRGGCAGAACGTCGGCGTCTTCGCCATTCCCAGCCAGAACGCGGTCGTGATGCGGGCTACGCCAGACCAGCTTCTGTTGGCGCAGAAGCTTCTGAACGATCTCGATCGCACCAAGCCGGAGGTCGTGGTCGATGTAGCCGTACTCGAAGTGAACCGCGAGAAGGTTCGTAATCTGGGTATTACGCTTCCGCAGTCCTTTGCAGTCACCCCTGTTGCGTCGAATACTTCCAATACCAGTTCATCGAGCTCCAGTTCGAGTTCGAACTCCAGTTCCTCCTCTTCGAACAGCAACAGCAGCCTCACGCTTAATCAGTTGGCCCACCTCAATGGGAACAACTTCAACGTGGCTATCGGAACCGGCACGGTGAATGCGCTGCTTACGGACAGTGACACGCGCATTCTGCAGAACCCTCGCATTCGCGCCACCGATGGACAAAAGGCTACGCTGAAGATCGGTTCCAAGATTCCTATCGCGACCGGATCCTTTGCTTCCGGTACGACGACCGCGG
>NZ_JBFRCY010000812.1:0-2095 GCF_052113305.1 Terriglobus sp. YAF25 | reverse complement strand
GCCGGATACCATGTCAAGGCACTGCACCTGGTTCTGTAGTTTCGGCCCACCCAGGCGATTCAGATCCTGCATAAGTGCGTCTGTCAGTTCAACGTTTGGCTTTGCCTGATAGATTGAAATGCAATACCCGGGAATCAGCAGGAGAAGGCCGGCGGCGCCTGTAAACCCATATAAGGAATGACTGCTTCTTTGCGTCTCCGCAGCGGAGGGATTGACATCAGCAGAAGAACGATGCCCAGGGGGGCAACCGTAGGCTTTAGCGAGACGGCCAACCAGACCAGAAAGCCGAACGGAAGCATCAGCAGGGGGCGCCTTGCCCGCAGAGCTGAGAAGGCAAAGGCAATTCCGGCCACGATCAGGACTGTCATGACCTCTTCCCGTTGGGCGGCATTTCCCGCCCCCTCGGCTCCATGGATGAGAGTGAACATCGCTCCGCCAAATAGCCCTGCCAGCCAGTCATACGGCCAGGCGATCACGATCATGGATGCGGTCGTAACGGCGAGCAGAAAGAAGTCATACATCCGCCAGCCGAGATCGCCAGGTCCAAAGATCCGCAACGCCCAGCCTTCCAGGAAGTAGGAACCAGGCATGTTCATGTCAACGATGTCGCGGTACGGAGCCTTGCCGTGATCTATGAAAAAGCTGACGTAATGCATGGCAGAAGTGTCCCACTGCCAGCTCCAGTGGATCGAGCGATACACAAAAAACAAGGTAGCGAGGCAAAGTATCGCAATGGTCACGGGCCGAAAAATTCCTGCAAGACGAGCCGTCGGCGCTCTCTCCATGGGCAAAACCCCTATCTCAAAAATTTATTGTTCGGGATGAGCGTGCACCCGATTTGAATGACAGGTGTGTCGCCAGTGTAGCGCACCCTGACTGCTAGCTCTCTTGCCGCCGATGATAGTGCGATTATGCCATGCCCATCTTGCAGCGCAGTAAAAAGCGAAGTGCTGTAAGGGGGGCGCTGATGGTGTTCCGGAAGTTTGGCTTACCTGGCTATACGGATTCCGTCCAGGTAAACACGTGTCCCCGCCCCACGAGGTCCCGCATGTTTTCCCAGAACTGTGATCTTCACCTGATGTTCTCCGGCAGTAGCGAAGCTCTTGCTATAGATACCCACCCCGAAGATGTCATCCGCTGAATACGTGTCGATGCCGGCCACATCTTGACCGTCGATGTTGACTTCAGCTTCGCCGCATTCTCCGCAAAGGCGCGTGAACCAGGTGAACCCCGTTCCCTCGAACTTGAACTCCACGGCTGCACCTTTCTCCGAGGACGAGGTCAGAGTGCCGGCGTACGCCGGTTGCAGTTTGACTTCGTGTTTCCAGTCTCCGGTGTAGGACAGTCCCGTCGGCGAAACATCGTCAAGCACGATACCGCGAGTCGCCGCGACGGAACCGGCCGCCTCCGCGAACGGGGAGGCCAACCCTCCGCCATTGACAGCTCTCACTGCATACTGGGCGCCCAGGTCGGCGCCTGCGGAGTGATCGAAAAAGTAAGTTCCCTTGGCGACCTTATCGATCACGGCTCCGTCGCGTGCCACTTCGTAATAGGAAATCCATTGTTCATCGTGAGCCGGACCCCACCTTATCTCGACGCCGGGATAGCCCATATTACTGGCACTCGCCTTACGCACATCGGCGGGCGATGTCGGTTTTGCGCGATAAAGCCTGCTGTCCGGATGGAAAGGGACATTCAGGTAGATCAGTTCGCCGGCAGCCTGGTGATTGAGGGTGATGCCTGACTTCATCAGGTCGGCGCCCGTCCTGGACTCGCCTTGGTCCGATTCCTGATAAGAGACCAGATATTTGTTTGCGGGGTTAAGCCCTTTTGGCCATACAACCACAGGTCCGGCAGCAACGTGCTTGAGAATGATGATGCCGCGGTTCCCATCGCGGCTCAACCGCTCGAAATACATGGTTGGATCGTCGCCCCGCACAGCGGGGCGATAGACGTGGACCCAGCGACCCACCAGGCCCACGTGTTCAAGGTAGTGGTAAATGTCGATTAGATTCCGCACTCCCTCCAGCTTCGACGGACTCCATGTATCTCCCGACATGTCAAAGTTGATGGTCAGCAGTCCACGCCACAAGGC
>NZ_JBFRCY010000811.1:0-1934 GCF_052113305.1 Terriglobus sp. YAF25 | reverse complement strand
GCCTACGTACACCTACAACTACTTCAAGCGCCGCATCACCACGATCGCCTCACCTGCTCCCCTGCCTGCTGGACCGGCCAAGATTACGCTGGAGTTCAACTACGAAGGCGGAGGCATTGGGAAAGGGGCAAACATCACGCTGCTGGTGAACGACAAGCCTGTCGCGAAACAGCGGCTGCCGGAGACGGTACGTATGGCGTTCGCATTTGAAGACACCTTCGATATCGGCGAAGATAGCGCATCCCCTGCGGGCAACTATGAGAGCCCGTTCCCGTTCAACGGGACGATTCAGCATATCGATCTGGATATCGAACCAGCATCATCCAATGCGGGCGCTACGCCATAGCAGCGTTCGAGACCGGGCAATATGGCGTTGCCCATCTCGCGGGTACGATAAGCTTCCCTCATGCGCGCTACGCAGAAGGACATCGCGGAAGCAGTCGGGGTCTCTATTGTTACGGTCTCAAAGGTCATGCGTGGCCACGGAGATATCGGTCCGGAGACCCGGCAGAAGGTGCTCGACAAGGCGAAGGAGCTCAACTTCCGCCCGAATCTGGCAGCGCGTTCTCTGGTCACCGGCAAGAGCTCTATCGTTGGCCTGGTGGTGCCCGATCTGCTGCATCCCTACTTTGTCGAGATTGCGAAGTCGCTGGCCGCCACGCTGCGAAAGAACGGCTACTATCTGATGCTTTCTTCCTCGGAGGAAGACCCGCGCATGGAAGAGCAGGAGGTGGAACATCTTCTGGCGCTGCGGCTTGATGCCTTGGTTGTTGCCTCCTGTGCTCCAACCGTACCCAAACTCTTCAGTGATATTCAGGACCAGGGGACGCCGCTTGTCCTTCTGGACCGTTCCTTTAATGGCTTCCGTTGCAACTTCATCGGTTCGGATAACTCGCAGATGGGATATCTCGCGACGCAGCACCTCTTCTCTCTCAAACGCAAACGGATTGCGCATATCCGGGGACCGGAGAACTCCATCGGCCGCGGACGTTACGAAGGCTACCTCAAAGCCTTCGAAGAAGAAGGGCTGGAGCCAAATCCCAAATATGTTGTGGGAACCTCTACCGTGGACGTGGATAGTACGGTGCAGGGCCGTGATGCAATGAAGCGCCTGTTGGCGCTGAAACCGCGGCCCGATGGGGTCTTCTGCTACAGCGACCCTATTGCGATCGGCGCCATGGATGCGATTCTTGAAGCCGGTCTTCGCGTTCCCGAAGACATCGCGGTTATTGGATGCGGCAATCTCCACTACGACGAGCACCTTCGCGTCCCGCTGACAAGCGTGGACCAGGGAAGCACGCGGATCGGTGTCCGCGCGGCGAAGATGCTGCTCTCTATCCTGGATTCCAAAGCTGCACCACCGGAAAAGCCGGCTATTCGTCGTGCCATTGAGCCGGCACAGATTGTTATCCGCGAATCGACCCGGCGTTCGTAGTACTCTCATCGCGGTGTATCGCTGGATTCAGGGAACATCCTGCTTTAACTTCACTCAGAGGACCTCGTAGTGCGCCATCTGACTCGCCGGGCATTTCTTCCCTTCACCGCAGTTGCTCCTCGCRCCATCTCGCAGGTCGCGCGATCAGCATCTCACCATAGCGAAAACAATCATGATGCGAATTACACGATGTGGTTTCGCTCACCTGCATCGAATTGGATCGATGCGCTTCCGATTGGAAATGGAAGATTAGGCGGAATGGTCTTTGGCGGTGCCACGCAAGACCGAGTCTCTCTGAATGAAGACACGCTGTACTCGGGACATCCCAGGGACGGCAATAATCCCGGGGCGAAGAGCAAGCTGGCGGCTGTCAGGAAGGCAGTCCTGGAAGATGAGAACTATCATCTTGCCGACCAGATCTGTAAAGAGATGCAGGGCCCCTATGGGGAGGCGTATCAGCCTCTCGGTGACCTATATGTCACTCTGTTTGGCGATGCAG
>NZ_JBFRCY010000810.1:0-1934 GCF_052113305.1 Terriglobus sp. YAF25 | reverse complement strand
CAATTCGACAACCCCGCCCCGTTTCGGTGAATATTCGATATCCCCCAATGAAATCCGCAATCCATTGACTTGATGAGCAAGCGGACTCCCGGGTGGCTCGTCATTGGGGTTAATCTCTTTGAGGTGTAGCTGTTTGGCAACAGAGGGTGAGACCCCAGTCATGGAGGAGCCGGTGTCAATCAGGGCAGAGAACGGGCCCCCACCGTTGATCTTGCAGGTCACGTACATGAGCCCGGTTGGAGTGATCTCTGCGGGAATGTTGGCTGTCTGGGCCTGGGTTTGCCGCGCCAACATTGCTAAGCAAAATAAGGCTAGCCCGTTACGGATATAGACTCGCGGCTTTGACTGTGGTCTGTCTGGCATAAACATGCGTTACTCCGTGAACAAGGAACCGAAGCCGCATTGACTCATCTTCTCGCTCAAGGCTTCTGCGCCGGGAATGCTCCGATAGAGCTCATGGGAAGCGAATTGGTTCTCTTCGGGGTCAACGAGCTTCGATACTTGTTCCCAGAAGCTCGTCTCTTTAGGGGGAGTAAGGTTCAGAAACTTGAATACTTCTCGAAGCGCATCGGTGATTCCTCCTGTGCTGGCGAACAGATCCTCGTATGTTAGTTCCAACACTTCGCTTGCCGGTTTTCTATCGGAAAGTTCTTGGCGACACTGAATGGCAAACTGGAGATCTTTCTCAATCATTTTGCGAATCTCGCCCTCTTCGATCGATGGCAAGCGGGTTTGCGCAATCGTACGCTCGAAGTTCGCCTTGGGGCCAATCCAGAAGTGCGTATTGAGAGAGAGCCAGTGAGATACGGCTCGTCGGAGAGAATTCGCCCTTGTTAGAAAAATGATCTTCCGATCCTGCGTTCCTAAGAGGTGAAAATTCAGTTCAGTGGAACCGAAGGGAAATCCGGATGGATCACAGACGTGCTTGATTCCTGGCCAGCGTAGTGTGAGGAGCGCCAGCGTCTTATCGAGTGACGGCCCATCTTTTACCAGATGATGGTACCTGCCCCGATATCGCATGGGGTGAAAGGGCTCAACAATGCAGGTGCCCTCTGGATGGAGTGAAAGGATGCTCGCTAACGTCGTGCTGCCTGTTCGGGGGAGAGAAAAAATAGTGTACATATTCCTCTGATCACTCTTCCTCAGCGCGGGTTCCAAGAACGAAAGCTAGACAGCTAAGTTCAGCATACGGAGACAAGTCCAAAATACGAGACGAAATATCCCTTTTAATGCCGGCGATGATGCAGCCGTCCAAACCGTATTCAAGCGCCTTTAGCCACAGAAAGTTTGCCACGGCGCCCGCTTTTAGGAACAGGTTTCTATGGTTAAGGGGGGTACCCGTATCTTTCCGATGAATCCAGATGATCGCGGCTGGCTCATGCACCTCTCCAATGAAGAGGTCGTTCTTCCAGAAAGTATCCGTGAGCAATCGGATTTGCTTGAGACCGGGAGTACCTTGCTTCCGGTAAGCATAGACACCTTTGCCCAACCCGTCGACGCGATTAGCCATGACACGTACTGCGATATCGTCATCGGCATTACTTATCCGCCCAGGGATACTCTCGAGTTGATCAAAGGCGTACGCAACTATTTCAAGAAGCACGGCGAGCCGAACCGCGACAGGAGCAAACACGGTGCAGGCGGACCTCTGTGCCGCGATTGACTTGATCGCCCGTTGGGCCCGAAAACGGAAGGCTGTTTTAAGCCATTGTTCTGTTTTGCGTCGCACTCCCCCTGCAGGGCGAGGGGAAGCGCTTGGGGTCCAGATTAGCGAAGTTAGAAGCGGTCCCAGAGGGCCCTCAGGATATCGCGTGCTCTGGCGGACATCGCCGAGCAGGATGCTCAATTCCGAAGCCCTTGCACTTTTGAACAAAAGCTTGTCGGGCGGGGCGCCAAGTTCGATCCCGTAGAGAGGGATGGCGACAAGGGGATGC
>NZ_JBFRCY010000809.1:0-1945 GCF_052113305.1 Terriglobus sp. YAF25 | reverse complement strand
CGATCAGGATGACTTCGGGATGCTTAGCGAGAGCCTCCTCAACAAGCTTTTGAGCAAAGGGCGCTGGCTTTGTATAGGAGGCGTCCATCTCCTTAGGATCTACTTTGCGCATACCGGCAATCGCTTGCTCCCGTGTGTCCTGCGCGAAAGCTGAACTGGCGGTTAGAGCGGCAAGAGCCAGGCAAAGAATGGTGGCGATACGTTTCATTGTTCCTCCCGGGTGTATTTGCTACAAGAATTGAGATACCTGCTGTCCATGGCTTTCTCCAAGATGGCTGTGGCAGATGAGTGATGGCTGAAGAGCGAATGAAATTGCATTCAGCCGTCGGGACGGGTTCGGCATCGCACAGTGAGCCTCCGCAAACCTAAAACAGCACCTTCAGTGCGAACTGAGCCTGTCGCGAGCTGGTAGCGGCAGGACCAACAATGACGCCGGCGCTCGCGGGGGAGAGTGCGACGCCGTTAGCACCGAACAATTGCGTTCCCGCCTTTGGCGGGGGGCCATAGTTGCCATGATTGAGCACATTGAAGAGCTCGGCTCGAAACTGAAGGTTGAAGCTTTCAGAGATGGCGCGAATCCTAGTGTTCTTTATCAGTGAGGTATCGAACTCGGAGAGCCTCGGGCCAATGATGGAGTTACGACCAGCGTTCCCAAGATGGGTGTAGCCCGTGGCTGGATCGACTGCGGGAAAGGCAAAGCATTGGGTCTTCACGAAGGCCCGGTTGATGGCGGTGAAGGATTGCGTGGGATTGCCCGAGCATCCCGGACTGGTGAGACGGTCTGGGAAGGCGAAGACATCGGCGCTCTTGAGATTGAGGGGATCGCCGCTGATCAGAGGTGTAAAGGGTTCGCCCGTGCTGAACTGGAAGATACCGCCCCACTGCCAGCCATTGAGAAGAGCCGAACCCAGCATCGTCTCACGCACGTTGGGCAGTTCATAGAGATAGTTCAGGACGAGATTGTGCGCAACGACGAAGTCCGAGATGGCGCGACGGCGGTCCGGCGCCCAAAGAGGAAGGCTGGAGACCGAGTTGGCAAAGGTGTCTCCGAAGGTGGAAGAAGAACCATCGTCGATCGATTTGGCCCAGGTGTAGGAGATCCCGAGTTGTGTGCTGTGCGAGAGCCGTTTATTCAGGCTGGCCTGGAGGGAATTGTAATGTGAGTAGCCGGTCATAAAGACGGCGCTTATTTGACCGATGTTGGAATTGAGCTTCGTGGCATTAAGTTGCGCCGCGGTCTTGCAGTTTGCCGCAACAGTGCAGTTTGGACCGAAGAACCCATAGCCCTGAGCGTCGCGGATCGGCTGGACGGTGTTGACGTCATCGACGCGATAGGGGAGATGGATGCCTCGTGAACCGGCATACCCTACCTGCAGCGTGAAACCGTACGATAGAGATTGTTGGACATTCAGGCTGTACTGTTCGACATAGCCGCGCTTAGGGTTCTGGTCCGCATACGCATAACGAAGCCCTGAGGCTCCAGCAGCATTCATCTTGCTATAGGCATTTTTCGGGAAATCACCCGCCCCAAGGGTGGTGATGTTCCCAAGAAGAAGATAGGGTGCCGTAAAGATGGAGAGACCCTCATACAAGTAGTTCAAGGTCTGAGTGTCATAGAGGCCAAAGCCTCCGCGAACAGAGGTTACATCCTTGCCAAACGGGTCCCAGGCGAAACCAACGCGAGGCGCAATATTCGTGTAGCTGGCGTTCTGGAAATATGGGCTGCCGAGCCGCGGCGCTACGGATGTCAGAGTTGGTAGAACAGCAATGCGATTGGCAGTCTCGGTGGGAACCGTGACGGGTTCATAGCGGATGCCTAGATTCAGGGTTAGGTTAGGAGAGATCCGGTAGTTATCGGTAATGTAACCGCCAAAGACAGATTGGCGGAGATCGCGAGGCGACGTACCCTGGGCAATCGGACTATTGAAGCTCGTAGGAGTAGCGC
>NZ_JBFRCY010000808.1:0-1954 GCF_052113305.1 Terriglobus sp. YAF25 | reverse complement strand
ACACAGAGCTTTGCACTCACCTAGAAGCAGCATCATGCCGCTGCTCTAGGCCAGCCGCCACCTCATCGCTAATCTTCAAAAAACTTCCGTGCTTGCATCCATGCGGCAGATCAATCTTGTCGGTCGCGTCACTCCAATGCACCCAGTCCGTGGTTTCCACCGCCTTGAACCGCGCCGGCGGGCGATAGTAGTCGTAAAAGACCACATATCGATCGCCAACCTGCAGGGCCGACGGTCCCTCGCTCCATGTCGGTGTAATCGGTCCGGAGATATTGCTCCACGGTCCCTGAACACTTGGTCCGCCGGCGACACGAATCTGGTAACGCAGCGGATCCTGGTTCTGGTCCTTAAAAACGAGGTACCAGGGAGCGAGATCCTTCCGAGACGTGTTGTGAAAGATCGTCTGATCGATGGTGACGTATCCAGGATCGAACCATACCGATGGTTTGGTAAAGCTCTGAAAATCCGCCGTCATCGAAGACCAGATGTGGTGATTGTTCGGTTCGCTCTTCATCGCTGAAGACCACAGAACCAGCCACTTCCCGGCTTTCGCGTCCCAGTAGATCTCCGGAGCCCAGGTGTTATTGGTCTCAGGAAAATCGGCCATGATAGGAATTTCGCGCGTTGCCGTCCAGTGCTGCAGATCGTCGGACTCGGCATAACCGATCGACTTGCCTCGCCAGTCCCACGTCCACACCAACCTATACTTCCCATCGGATCCCTTCGTCAGGTAGGGATCGCGAATTCTCTGCCCCGCGGGAGGAAGAAACCACGGCGCGCCATCGTTCAGCGGAGCGTAATGATAGCCATCATGCGACAAAGCAAAGTAGATACCGGTATCGCCCGGCTCCTTGAAGTAGGCAAACAGATAGCTCTCCGCCTGCCCGACAACTGTCGTCAGTCCCAGCAATATCGAAGCGGCAAAGGTTACTCGTTTCATGGTCTCTTCGTTCCCGGAAGCTGCACGGTCAGCGAACCGAGCGTTTCGCGATGCGCTGCTATCTTCCCATCGATCCAGACCTGAAATCCGCGCCCTTTGTGGTAGCGGGCCCCCGTGCGGTCGTAGACCAGAGTCAACTGGTGCCCGTGATAGGGCACACCGTCCAGAGCAAAGTATTGCCATGTGCCCTCAGGCAGCAACGGCTGGATGTGCAAGGTGTCTCCCGATTCAGGCCGGATGCCAAGCAGACCGGTGATCAACGGATCAGCAAAGCCGGAATGGTTGTAGTAGTTCCCTCGCCCGACCTGCTTGTTCTTCTCCCTGAGCATGCGGCGTGCGATCCAGTCATCGGCATCCGCGTCCCGATCCTCGTCAATCCACGGGATGGACTGTCCGCCTGGCAAAGTAAGGTGCTGCGCCAACACATAGCGCGCAAACAACTTGTAGTATTCGTTGCTGCCGATGGACGACGTTCCGCGCGTCTGCAACAACTCTGCCAGCGCTGTCAGCGTCTGAGTCGTCGCAAACGGCCACATGGGACCATTCCAGGTGCACTGATCGCTGCTGGCAAAACGAAACCGGGGACTACGCTTCTCCGCCGTCGTCGGTCCGTACTTCCCATCAAAGCCTTGCGGGTCAAACAACTGCTTCCAGGCAATATCCTGATCCGGTGTGGCAATGCCATAGGTCCATGGGATGTAGCCGATCTGCTCCCGCACGCCTGCAAGCTGCATCTGCGTTCCAGGATCGACAAACTTCTTTTGTTTGCGGATACCTGAATCAGCAGCCGGCGAAACCACATCGTAAAACTGATCCTTAGTATTCCAAAGCCGCTCATGCACCAGGGTCCGCAGAAGATCCGCCTTGCGGGCAAACTTCGTACGCAGATTGACATCGTCGGTAAGCGCGGCGATCGCCCTCGCATCGGCGACCATGTAGCTGTTCAAGGTAGGCCGGTAGCCATCGCCCGAGATCGACTTCTCCATCGCATCCCGGGTATCGATCGACCAGTAC
>NZ_JBFRCY010000807.1:0-1956 GCF_052113305.1 Terriglobus sp. YAF25 | reverse complement strand
CCATAGGCTCCATCCTGACTTTCCGGTTTCGGCAGCCACTCGGTGATCAGGTAGCCATACTTCTCGCTGTGCACTACATGCTTCTGAAAGACGTACCAACGGAAGTAATACAGATCGTTGAAGTCCTTATCCGAAGACTCGAAGAGCGGAACGTTCGCCGCCATCCAGTCATACGAGTCGCTTCCCATGATCCCCGTGACCAGCTTCTCCTGCTGGCGAAACTCGTCCACATAATGACGAAAACTCTCGGGCCGCAGAACCACCTGACCATACAGGCTGGAAGCCGCGAACGTAACACTGCAGACGATAGCGTGAA
Source organism: Terriglobus sp. YAF25 (assembly GCF_052113305.1). NCBI lineage: Bacteria > Pseudomonadati > Acidobacteriota > Terriglobia > Terriglobales > Acidobacteriaceae > Terriglobus > Terriglobus sp. YAF25. The sequence continues at coordinate 1,640 of NZ_JBFRCY010000807.1, read as the reverse complement.
GGCGTTTCATACGGGCATCCACGACAATAGGGCTGCAGGTTGACGTTTCGCAATCACTTCAGTGCACTTGCACCATAATCTTCTTCATCGCAGCAGGATTCGCAGCCCAACGGGCGATATAGTCAGAAGCCTCATCCATCCCCACAACCGCACTGATCGCCCTCTCCACAGGAAAGCGTTGGGCTTCCAGCATCGCAATCACTTCGCGGAAATCGCCGGCCAAGGCGTTCCGTGACCCCATGATGTTGAGCTCCTTCTGAACAAAGAGCTTCGTCTCATACGAGACCGGTTGCTTGGCGTAGCCGATATAGACGACCCTGCCGGTAAAAGCAACCTGCTCGACCGCCATGCGGAATGTCTCCGGCAGGCCAATCGCTTCGATCACGACATCCGGTCCACATCCGGTAATCTCCTTCAACTTCACGGCAGCATCGTCGCGCCGGGTGTTGATCAGATGTACTGCTCCTGCAGCACGGGCAATCTCCAGCTTCTCGTCATCCTGATCGATCGCAATCGTCTGGGCGCCGCGAAACGCCGAACCCGCTACCGCGCCCAGCCCAACCCCGCCGCAACCGAAGATCGCCACCGTATCACGCTCGGTTACACGCCCCTGGGCTGCCGCATGAAATCCGACGGTCAGCGGTTCTACCAGGCACAGCTCACGCAGGCTCAATTTCGGCGAGGTGTACAGCTTCTCCTCCGGCACGCGGATACGCTCTGTCAGAGCGCCATCGCGTTGCACTCCCAGGGTCTGGTTGAACTCGCAGGCATTCACACGTCCATTACGGCATGACGCACAGCCCCCACAGCTCGTGTAGGGCGAGACCGTTACTTGCGTACCAGCAGGATATTTCTCTGAGCCTTCCAGGACGGTCGCTGCAATCTCATGCCCTGGGATCCTCGGATAGCTCACCATCGGATTGTTTCCGCGGTAGCTGTTCAGGTCTGATCCGCAGAGCCCGACCATCTCTACCTGCAGCAGAACACCATCGTTTCCGGGCTCCGCGACATCGGTTATCGCCAGCTCACCGGGAGCAACCATCGTCAACGCTCTCATGCCTTTGTCACCTTGATCACGTCTTCTTCCGATACCGCTGTCATCCGGTTAGTATCTTCGTTCTCCGGGCGTCCCTGCGGCCATGAAGTGTTGTGTATCGGAGCCACCAGACGTCGTACCGTCTGCAGCACCTGCGCATCCGGCTCAAGATCCAACGCAGCACACGCCGCATCGACCTGCTCCACACTCGCAAATCCCATCAACGTCGATGCAACAGATGGATGTTGCAGACACGCCCACATCGAAAGCGTGGCGGGACCCACGCCAGACGAACGGCAGAACGCGACCACCTCAGCGCCGGCCTTGCGCACTTCGGGCGGAGCCGGATGCCATTCGGGCAGCGTAACTCCTCCCAGAATCCCCATGTGCAGCGGCGACGCGTTGATCAATCCAATCCCCATCCGTTCCGCAACGGGCGTCAACGCTGCATCCATATCGTCCGAGAAGAGATTCCAGTGACAGTAATTCAAAACCGTATCGGCTGGCGCCTCAGACGCCACCCTGGCCAAAAGGCCAGGCCAATAGCCGGTAATACCAACCGTTCGGGCCTTGCCCTGCTGCTTCAACGCGAGCAGCGCAGGAA
>NZ_JBFRCY010000806.1:0-3245 GCF_052113305.1 Terriglobus sp. YAF25 | reverse complement strand
TTCCACACCTGGCTCCCGGATGCACATACCGAAGCTCCCACCGCCGGCAGCGTCATTCTGGCTGGGCTTCTGCTGAAGACAGGCGCGTATGGGCTGATCCGTTTCGTGCTGCCTCTCTTTCCGGGACCGTCGCGCGAATTGGCTCCTCTCATGATGACGATCGGCGTAATCGGAATTCTGTACGGAGCAGTACTTGCGGTCGCTCAAACCGATATCAAACGTCTCGTAGCCTACACCAGCGTCAGCCACATGGGATTCGTGCTGCTCGGAGTCTTCGCGGGAAATGAGATTGCGCTCGAAGGGGCTGTGATCCAGATGATCAGCCATGGAATTAGTACGGGCGCATTGTTCGTTCTTGCCGGCCTGCTTCAGGAGAGGATGCACACCCGCGAGATATCACAGATGGGTGGTCTTTGGGAGACCATGCCTACGCTCAGCGGGGCGGGGCTTCTGTTTGCCATGGCCTCGCTCGGACTTCCAGGACTCGGCGATTTCGTGGGTGAATTTCTCGTCCTGCTTGGGACGTATCGAGCTAGCATCGGTCTCACCGCCGTGGCGACCCTGGGTCTTCTCGCGGCCACTCTCTATGGTTTGAGGTTCGCTCAGGGAGCATTCCATGGTCCGAACGTGCATCATTGGAGTCTGCCGGACATGCGTCTTCGCGAATGGACGATCCTGGGTTCGATGATCCTTTGTCTTCTTTGGATCGGCCTCTATCCACAATCAGTCTTGAACACATTACGTCCAAGCCTGGCTGCCATGCAGCAAAGTGCATTCCCACAAGAGATCGTCAGGAGATGAAGAGATGAATGCCGCTGATTTTGTTGCGTTGCTGCCCCTGATTACGATTTCGGCGACCGCAGTCGTCTTGATGATTGTGATCGCAATCCGGCGCAATCACAAAGTTGCCCTCATGATTTCGCTGATCGGCGTGGCCGTGGCCGCGGCGAGCCTTTTACTTGCCGCGTCAGAAAAACCGCGGCAGATCACCAGCCTTTTAGTTCTCGACTCCTATTCGCGTCTCTATATGGCGATTCTCCTTGGCGCCACGGCCTTTGTTTTCCTGTTCGGCTATGACTACCTGAAGCGCCGCCAGGAACGTCCGGAAGAGTTCTATCTCCTTGTACTGCTGGCAACAACAGGCGCGATGACGCTCGTGGTCAGCCTCACGTTTGTATCGTTCTTCCTCGGATTGGAGCTGCTGAGCATAGCGCTTTACAGCCTGATCGCATACGTACGAACAGAGAGCATCTCTATCGAGGCAGGGATCAAGTACCTGGTTCTTGCCGCGTCATCATCATCCATTCTTCTGTTTGGTCTCGCGCTGATTTATGCGGATTCGGGATCGATGGATCTCTCCCAGTTCGCTGCAGTGATGGTCCGCCCAGCTGGATCTACGAACGCCGTTTCTCTTCTGACTGGCCTGATGCTCGTTCTAACAGGCGTGGGTTTCAAGCTGGCAGTCGTTCCATTTCAACTCTGGACGCCGGATGTCTACGAGGGCGCACCCCTGCCGGTAACGGCATTCATCGCCACCGTATCCAAGGCCGGAATGTTTGCATTTCTATTGCGCTGGTTCCACGTTCATGATGGCGGGGTGGCGGGAGCGCCTGGACTTGTGGTGCATTCGCTACAGCACTTCTTTCACTTGCCGGGATTCCGCTTACAGCAGGGTTTCTCGGTAAGTTCTACGTCATTACGGCCGGCGCTTCACAATCCCGATGGATACTTCTCTTTACCCTCGTCGCCAGCAGCACCATCGGTTTGTTCTATTATTTGCGCATCATCGTCGCCATGTACTCTCAACCAAGGGAGCCTGGCCATGATGGAGAGTCATCCACACAGCCACTGTCCCTCCCGGCTATCCTGGCGCTCACAGCTCTTACCGGCCTCATCTTTCTACTGGGCGTCTATCCCACGCCGCTCTGGAATGTCATCACAGCCGTCACTCGCGATCTAGGATGACCTATAAGCCACCCTAGCAAGGGTATTTGCCTTCGATGTAGTGCTCGAGTTGTTCGATCGTTTGATCCTGCGCGAAAGCGATCCAGTTCACGAGATCTCCGATGGAGACGATTCCAAGAATCTTTCCGTCGCAAACCACAGGAAGATGACGGATTCGGTTGGTTGTCATCAGCCGCATGGCTTCGTCAACGGAACTGTCTGGGCCAATGGTCGGCGGCGCTGAAACCATGATCTCGCTCACCAGCGTTTCCTTCGAACCTCGTCCCAGAAGGATGACCTTTCGCGCGTAGTCTCTCTCCGAAACGAGGCCCACGAGTTGGTCATGATCGATCACCAACAGCGCGCCTATATCCTTATCGGCCATCATCTGCATGGCGGAATAAACGGTCGCGTCGGGGGGGAGAGAACATATGTCAGAACCCTTCTTGCGAAGAATGAACAAAACGGGGTCAAGCACTCTCATAGCTAGCTCCTTACACGCAATTCAAGACTCGAAGTGGCGCTTCAAAAAGGAGAGACAAGCTAGACCGCCGAACCCCAGTAGCTGCGTGTCGGGAGCTGGAACGCGGCGATCGCTGCAAGAAAGACAAACCTTACGGCTACGCTCATACTGCCAAACGAAGAAAGCCGTCACCCGGCGTGGAAATATACGCCCGCCTTGCAACAATTGCAAAAGGAATATTAACTTCTTTGCCGTGGTAGACGGCATGCTGCATAAGTTGTTGAAAATAATGATGAACTTGGCCCGCGCAATGGCGCCTGGGGCGACCCGCATAGCGACTCAGTTGATGTTGTTGCTGCCAGAATCCTAAACCTTGTTCAACCCGTTTCCGCTGCCGGCGGGAATATGTGGATACGCCACATGCGAGACCTACGAAGCGTTAAGCGCAGGGGGCATAAGACATTCGTTTCGAAACCGCGCCTATATGTATGTGTCATCAGTAGTTGTGCTAAGGTTGTGTGGCCAATCATCCTATTCTTCGCAGCACGGACTTGTTGATCGACGAAGGAACTGTCTCGATGAAAAATTTGAGTATCCGCCAGTGGATCCTTGTGAGCTTTACCGTCGTACTGGCCATCATCGTTGCGATGGGTAGTGTCGCCTATCTCAAGCTAAGCCACATTGAGCAGGAAACGTTCAAGATGCAGACCGATACCTTGCCCGGTGTGTATTTTGGCGGTGACATTATGAATGAGTGGCTGACAAACTACTCGCTCATTCAAGCTCGCGCTATTGAGACAGACACTCGCTCATTCAAGCTCGCGCTATTGAGACAGAC
>NZ_JBFRCY010000805.1:0-1959 GCF_052113305.1 Terriglobus sp. YAF25 | reverse complement strand
GTTCCCAAGGGATGGCTGCTGGCGGTGACCATTCGTGACTGGGGTCACGATCATGTGAGCTTCGACTACAACTCGGCGCGGCCCACCAAGACCGCGCTCGATCTGTTCACGGAGCGTGTCGGCGTCTGCCGTGACTTTCAGCATCTGGCCATTACATTGACGCGGGCCATGAATATTCCGGCACGGTATGTCGCCGGCTACCTCGGCGACATTCGTTCGCCCTATGCCGGAGCGGGGGATTTCTCCGCGTGGTACGAGGTCTTTCTCGACGGYCGCTGGTGGACGATGGACGCTCGTCATAACCATCCACGGATCGGCCGTGTGTTGATGGCGGCGGGGCGCGATGCGACCGATGTCGCAATTACGACAACCTTCGGCGTTGCAAATCTGACCCACTTCTATGTGGAGTCGAATGAGATAGATAGCGACGGGAACCTGATTTTGCCTCATGGGCATCCTGAGATTCCGGTAGCAGCTTAAGGGCAGTTGCCCGTTGCCAGTTGGTCAGGTGCCGCGGGGGTTGAAGGGGTGTTCCCGGTACACCCTGCAGAACAAAGCGGCTGCGTTGCGCTTACTTTTGGCTTGGTAGGCGTTGGTCGATGATCTGGAATCCGTCCGGAAGGTCGAAGAGTTTGGGGTCCGGCGGCGCCGTGCTGATCTCGGCAACCGTGAAGGTCTGGTGGCCGGAGCGAGGATCGTTGCGGATAGAGAGCAGGTTGATGCCGAGCTGCTCGGAGTACCAGTACTCCCGGGTGATGATCCAGGGTTGCGAGTTCCCCAGGACGCCCGGTTTCAGAGTGGTGGTCACGCGAACCCCGTGGGTATCGATGCCGAGGATGAACCGGCGGCCCAGATCTTCGCGCGTCGTAGAGCCTGCCGGGAAGCTCTGTACGCCCGGGTCAAAGGTGGGATCGACGTCGACCGGATCGTTGTAGGGCAGCATGTAGCAGACTTTCTTATAGGGATGGCAGTTGTAGAAAACATGCGCGGCCGGGTCGCCGTGCTGCCACCAGGAGAGGTAGGAGTTTCCCCGGCTGCCAACCGGGCCAAGAAGTCGCCGCTCCTCGAAGATCCGGCCCTGGGCGTCGCGGGCGATGAAGCGGTGGTTGGTCACGGTGGTGGTATTGCCATCAGCGTAGGTCCGGACCCATTCGGTATTGAGGGTCAGGGCGAAGGGAGCACCCGGCTTTGGGGGGATGTAGATGCTCTCCAGTACTTCGGAGGTGCCGCCGTCAGGCGGCCTGACCGGGGCCTTGGGCGCGGCGTCCTGTGGGGCGGCGGCGGGCTGTTGGGCAAAGAGGGTRGCAGACAGAAGGGTGAGGCAAATCGTTCGCAGCATTGAGCCTCCAACGGCAGCAGTATCCTTCGGTTCGAGCCGGAAAGAAAGGAAAAAGAGGGTGAAACCTCGGCGAAGGGTAGCGCATCAGATAAGTTGACAGTAACTCACTCAATGTTCAGAATAGAGACTGTCGAGGGATTGGTTCGCGTCCTTCGGGACGGATTTCAGAGGGTTTAGGAGCAGGCTATGGGCAAGATTATTGGGATTGACCTCGGTACCACCAATTCGTGCGTCGCTGTGATGGAAGGTGGCGAGCCGAAGGTGATTCCGAATGAAGAGGGCGGCCGTACGACGCCGTCCATCGTCGCCTTTACCAAGAGTGGCGAGCGTCTGGTGGGCCAGGTGGCCAAGCGGCAGGCGATCACAAATCCGCAGAACACGATTTATTCCATCAAGCGCTTCATGGGCCGCCGTCCGAACGAGATTTCGGAAGAGCAGAAGATGGTGCCCTATAAGGTCGTCGCCAAGGGCGACAACGTGGTGGTCGAGGCGCAGGGTAAGGAATACACCGCGCCTGAGGTCAGCGCGATGATCCTGCAGAAGCTGAAGAAGGCTGCAGAAGACTACCTGGGGCAGTCGGTCACGGAAGCTGTAATCACGGTTCCGGCGTACTTCAACGA
>NZ_JBFRCY010000804.1:0-1962 GCF_052113305.1 Terriglobus sp. YAF25 | reverse complement strand
GCTCTTGGGTGAGTTCCCGATCATCCACGTGGAAGCCGCTTCGCAGCCGTGACGATCGCGCAAAGTCAAGTAGGCTTCGCTGTGTTTTTCGGGCAAGACTTCGATCTCATGAAAATACGGCTTCAGGCCGGAGCGTTCCAGCTTGTCGCGCTGTTCCCAGTCGTCGCCTTTGGTGACCAGAATGATGCGATGGCGTGTCGTCAGCTCAGCCAGGGTATCGGCAACGCCGGGTAGAAGTTCAATCTCCTGGGTTGCAATGGCATCGGCAAAGCTGGAGATCTGCGCGTGCGTCTGCGGAGAGACGGGTTCCGTGGAAAGCTGTTCAAAGCAGTTCACCAGGGACTGCCGGAAGCTCTTCAGACCATAGCCGCGTTCACGGATGGTCTCGCGCTCACATGCATTCAGGTGATGGCGTATCTCATCGGGGCTGTACGCGTGGTGGTTCAGCAGTGAGATGAAGCTTGCGATGGCCCGTTCGAAGTAGATGTTGTTCTCCCAAAGGGTGTCATCGGCATCGATCAGCAGCGTCTGACCCAGTGGCAGGCGTTGTATGGAGGTGTCGGGCATACACCGTTCATTGTATCGACCAAAAGTGAAGGAAAAGCTATTCGCGGCCCGGCACAGACGGGGTATGATGGACGCACTTTCACACAAGTTAGTTTGGTGGTTTCTGCCGAAGTGCCGCGGATTGCGATGTTCTGGATATGAGTTTTGAGACAGGAAGTTTTGTTGGCCCGTACCAGATACTTGGGTCCCTCGGACGCGGCGGCATGGGTTCGGTATTCCGTGCGCTGGATACCCGTCTTCATCGCGAAGTCGCGTTGAAGGTACTGCATGAAGATCTCTCCATGCCGGGGATGCATGAACGTTTCCTGCGCGAAGCACGTGCCGTGTCGGCGTTGAACCATCCGAATATCCGCACCATCTTTGACATCGGCGACCACAATGGCGATCCCTACATGGTGATGGAGCTGCTCGATGGCGAGACGCTGCGCGACTCCATCGATCGAGGCCCTATGCCGGTGGCAGAGGTGCTGGCCTACGGGATTGAGGTCGCCGAGGCTCTGGCTGCGGCGCATGCCAAAAATATCGTCCACCGCGATATTAAGCCGGCAAATGTTTTCCTGGTCCCTCGTCCCAGCGGCGCCTGGCAGGCGAAAGTTCTGGACTTCGGCCTGGCAAAGATTGAGCGCATGACAGGGCATTCACAACACACGCAGGATCTGACGGTCACGGGATCAACGGTCGGCACGGTGGCCTATATGTCACCCGAACAGGCGCGCGGGGAACAGCTCGATACGCGATCCGATCTCTTTTCGCTAGGCGTGGTCCTGTATGAGATGGCGACAGGATGTGTGCCCTTTGATGGGGCGACCAGCGCCGTGATCTTCGTCAACATCCTGAGCCACGATCCGCCGGCGATGAAGAGCTTCGGAGCGAATGTTCCCAAGGACCTGGAAAAGGTCATCCTGAAGCTGCTGGCGAAAGACCGTAAGAACCGGTACCAGAGTGCAGGGGATGTCGCTGCGGCACTTGAGGAGATTCGCGACGGAGGCAAGAAAGCCCCGTGGATGCAGCGATCCAAGCCACCGGTGAACGATCCTGGCGATCCCCGGTCGGTCGACCGGCGGATTCGCCGGACATCGAGCCCACCCGTACCAGGCGGCCGGCGGGAGAACGATCTGCCGGAGCGCATTTCCCAGCCGTTTATCCCTCCGTCAACGATAGGCGTTCCGGCCGCGTCGCCGGAGCAGGCACGTACCTCTGGTCCAACCGACGCAACGGAGATCAATATTCCGGCGGCAGGCTGGCGTCCTCCAGCTCCCCATTCGTCACAAACCTCCGCCCATCATGCAGAAGACAAGACGGCAGCCGTCGCTGTGGCCTCGGGGCAGAGGTCAGCACAACGGCGGGCAGCGTCGGGCTCAGGGGTTGTAGCCGCAAGGCCGCGTGCCTCTTACG
>NZ_JBFRCY010000803.1:0-1975 GCF_052113305.1 Terriglobus sp. YAF25 | reverse complement strand
CGTCGTCAACATTCCCTTCGGTGGCGCCAAAGGCGGCGTTATCTGCGACCCGCACAAGATGAGTCAGGGCGAGCTCGAACGGCTCACCCGACGCTTTACCGCGGAACTGATCGAATTTATTGGTCCTGAAAAGGACATTCCCGCTCCGGACATCAACACCAACGAGCAGACCATGGCCTGGATCATGGATACCTACTCTATGCACATGCGTCAGACCGTGACCGCTGTCGTCACCGGCAAGCCGGTGAACATCGGCGGCTCTCGCGGCCGCACCGCCGCTACCGGACGCGGCCTCAGCGTCGTCTGCGATGAAGCGCTGAAGCACCTTGGCATTGCCTGCGAAGGCTGCAAGGTCATTGTGCAGGGTTTCGGCAACGTCGGCTCCAACGCCGCCAAACTGCTCTCTGAGAAGGGCTACAAGGTGATCGGTATCGCCGAGCACGACGGCGGCCTCTACAACGCCAACGGCATCGATATCCATGGCCTGCTGAAGTACAAGCAGCAGGCTGGCACCGTCGTCGGATTCAAGGAGGCCGAAGCCATCGATCCTCTGGAACTGCTCACATGGAAGACCGACATCCTTCTTCCAGCAGCGACCGAGAACGTCATCACCAGCCGCAATGCCGAACGGATCCAGGCCCGCATCCTCTGCGAGGGAGCCAACGGCCCCACCACCCCCATCGCCGACGAAATCCTCGCCGACAAGAAAGTCTTCGTCATTCCTGACATCATGGCCAATGCCGGCGGTGTCACCACCAGCTACTTCGAATGGGTCCAGGACCGCATGGGCTTCTTCTGGACGGAAGAAGAAGTCAATGCCCGCCTCGACAAAACCATGGCCGAAAGCTTCGCGGACGTCGTCCGCTATGCCCAGGCTCACAACGTCAACAACCGCCTCGCAGCCTACATGCTGGCTATCGATCGCGTTGCCTACAACATCCGCCAGCGCGGCATCTACGCCTGATGTCTCTCCCGGCAAAACAGTGGACCCTGCGATCCACTGTTTTGCTTGGCGGCAATCCCCGGCGAGTGACTAGAATAGGGTTGTCGTGAATCTCCCGAACTCCATCACGATGAGCCGCATTGCCAGCGTGCCGCTGCTCATCTGGGCGTTGTCTCCGGTCTTTCCCTGGAAAGACCTTCCTGGTGTGCAGGAGATCACCGCCTCGATTATCTTCATCCTCGCCTCCATCACCGATGGCGTCGACGGCTATCTCGCCCGGCGACGAGGCCAGGTCACCACGCTCGGCATACTGCTCGACCCTCTGGCAGACAAACTTCTGATCACATCGGGATACATCTGTCTGGTCAGCTACACGCCTTCCGTCGTGAAAGCCTGGATCGCCGTCCTGGTCATTGGCCGCGAATTTCTGGTCAACGGACTGCGCTCCATCGCCTCCACTGAGGGTTTCACCATCGAGGCCAGCGAGATCGGCAAGCTCAAGACCGTGCTCCAGATCGTCAGCGTTACGGCCGCCATCATGAACCATGGCTGGCAGACCTGGAATATCTACGGCTTCATCTTCGACTGGCACCTGGTCGCCATCACCGCAATCTACTGGATGGCCATCGTCTCGATCATCTCCGCCGTGGACTACTTCGTCGGCTTCTGGAAGAAGATCGATACCAAGTCCGAGATTCGCCGCAAGCGCCGCTCCTTCGTCCTCAGCCGCAAAAAGAAGAAGATCCTTCCCAGCGCCTCAGGTCCCCAGCGAGCCAGCTAACTCGTTCTGCTGAGCCACAAAGCGGGTGCCCCATGTCCGGGGTCCCCAACGAACTTGTTCGTTGGGGTGGTGCCCCTCGGGGACATGGGCCGTTCGAGCGTAGCTCGAATCGTGTTTGCTGAAATTCTGGGGTAATCCCGAACCCACCCTAACGTTGTGAGGGTGGGGCACCTGTAGGAGGTCAAGAGGTTGTTGACATCTGGAGCCTGCTGATGGGCGGGCGTAGGTTGAGGCTAGCATGAGGTCTTTGT
>NZ_JBFRCY010000802.1:0-1978 GCF_052113305.1 Terriglobus sp. YAF25 | reverse complement strand
ATGCTGGAGTTCTACCAGGCCTACGCAAACTACTGGGACCTGATGCAGATCACTGAAGAGCTGGTCACCTATGTCGCCAACGAGGTGAACGGAACCACCATCGCACGCTTCCCGCTCCCTAAGGGCAAGCGTGCAGGGCAGATGGTGGAGGTTGACCTGGCCAAGTGGCGGCGCCTTTCCATGCGTGAGGCGATCATCACCTTCTGGCCTGAAGCCGCAGGCGCCAAGCCATCGATGGACTCCTTTGCTTCGCACGACTCCGTTGCGGGTCTCGTGCAGCAACTCCGCTCGGCCGGCATTGATCTGCCTTACGACGCGAAGGAGCCGCTCGGCAAGACCATCGCGACCGTCTTCGAGACCATTGCTGAAGAGCACCTGGTCGAGCCCACCATCATCTACGACTTCCCTCTCGCAGTTTCGCCGCTCAGCAAGGTAAAGCCGGATGAGCCGGAATGGGTAGAGCGATTTGAGTTCTACATTGGCGGCTTCGAGGTCGGTAACGCCTTCAGCGAGCTGAACGATCCCGAAGACCAGCGCCACCGCTTCGAGATGCAGCTCGAAGAAAAGGCTCGCGGCGATGAAGAGGCCCATGCCATGGACGAAGACTACGTCCGTGCCCTGGCCTACGGTCTGCCTCCAACCGGCGGTGAAGGCATCGGCATCGATCGCTTGACCATGCTTCTGACCGGCTCGCGCTCTATTCGTGACGTCATCCTCTTCCCGCTGCTTCGACCACAACAGAAGCAGGCGGAAAAGCAGGAACATGGGGAGTCCGCTGAGTAGGTGCAAGAAGATTGGGAGAACGTACCCTGGTTAAGACCAGGTGCCAGACAAATCGCTGAGCGATGTATCGTGCTTCTCTGCGTCGCCGCAAGCAAGGACTTCGAACCAGGCCATTTCAGTGAGTGGATCGAAGAAAACGGCTTGTGGCACGCAGTCTCTCCCAATGAACACCTGCTTCTGACACAACCACAGACTGACAAAGACCGGATCACCGCCTTGTGGCGAAGTGAAGCTCTCGTTGTCTTACTCTGGGCGATCAGAAAATGGGATGATCTGCCCTCATGGAACCAGCAAATTGATATTGCGGAGTTGCTTCGCCATGTCCCCGCGTTCGGTGAACCGCTCGGAACCTTCGTAGCAAGCGCGAATCTCCGTTCTGAAGAGGAGATCGATACTGTTCGTGAAGAGCACTATCAGGCCCATTGGCAAGTCCGGGATGCGAGGATCAACGGCAAGCCAATGCCTCCCGATATTGAGCCTGGTGTTATCTACGAGCGACACTACGCATTCAATTGGCTCATCGGGTATGACAATCTGTCCTGGGATGAGATGGAGGTTGACACCTAGGGCGCGAAGCAGATTTCTCCCACCACGCCTAGTCAACAGTCCCACCCCCAACTATCCTTAAGCGTGTGAATATTCTTTTTGTCGGCGATATCTTCGGCTCAGCCGGTCGCCGTATTGTTACCGAACATCTGCCTCACCTCCTTGAGACACACACCGTCGATCTGCTGATCGTGAATGGTGAAAACGTCGCCGGAGGCTTCGGCATTACTCCAGCCCTCGCCGAAGACATCTTCGACATGGGCGCCCAGGTCATCACCACCGGCAACCACTTCTGGGACAAAAAGGAGATCCTCGAGTACGTCTCTTCCGTCCCGTCCTACTCGCACGACCGCGCGCGGCGGGTGATCCGTCCTGCGAACTTCTCGCCCGCGACCCCGGGATTCGGTGTCTACGAGGGCGCGCTTCCTGACGGTCAGGCTTACGCAGTCATCAACCTTCAGGGACGGGTCTTCATGCAACAGACCGACGATCCATTCCGTAAAGCCGATATGCTGCTCCGCGATATTCAAGCGAAGGTCATTTTTGTTGACTTCCATGCCGAGGCAACCAGCGAGAAGGTCGCCATGGGCTGGTATCTGGACGGCCGGGTGACTGCCGTTCTGGGCACACACACGCACATCCCGACAGC
>NZ_JBFRCY010000801.1:0-1980 GCF_052113305.1 Terriglobus sp. YAF25 | reverse complement strand
GGTATAGAGCGCGCCTTCAGCGCTTAGAGCCTTCTTTGCCCACCCTAACGTTGTGAGGGTGGGGCACCCGGGTGGGAACAAATGAAGACGTTTCGCGCGGAGCGCGAATACCACCCTTTGTCTTCGACAAAGAATGGGGCAACGAGATCCTACTTTGCCTCTGGGTAGTCCGTGACCTTGGGTTCGATGCGGGGTGGTTGGCCTGCGGAGCTGGTTCTGGTGCTGCCGCCGGTTTGGTTGATTACGTTCAGGATTGCGCCTTTGTCGAGCAAGGCTACTGTGATCATGTGGTGGAACTTTACGCCGGGGGTGTCGGGGACTTCGATGGCGCGGTCCATCACGACATCCGGAAAGCGGAAGACGCTGTAGATGCCCAGGCCCCAGGCTTCGTGTTCGCGGACGTTGTCGGCTACTTTGTACGAGGCCCAGCCCTTCGCGCCTTTCTCGTCTGTCCACTGGGCCTGTGTTGGCGGGTCGTAGGGAATCTCGGATTGGTAGAAGTAGGTGCGGCCGCGCTCGCCTGCCCAGAGCACCTGGTACTTCTGGTGGTGCTCGACGAAGAGACCGTAGATGGTGACGTCGTTGCCGTGGACAACCAGGCCGTAGTTGCTCTGGTTCTTGTCCCAGCCGACGTTGTGGCCGTGGTCGGCGCGCCAGAYCCASRTGTGGTCGMCGATGGTGTCGTTGCTGTCGATCACCAGATTGGCATCCGTCCGGCCTTCGCCTGCTCCGCCGACGCGGAAGAAGACGTCGTGCAGTGAGATGGGGTTGGTCTTATGCCGCAGCTTGCTGCCTTGCGTGCCCACATGCAGCAGCGAGGGGGAGATGACGGTGCCCGCATCGAACAACAGGCCCGAGACCGTGACGCCGTCGACATCGGCTACCGTCATCGCTTCAGTCCCGTGCACCGGGCGCAGTGTGGCGAAGCCGATGCCGAGCACGATGGTGTTGGCTTTGCGGATCTTGATGGGGGCGTTCAGATCGTAGTTGCCGGGAAGCAGTAGCAGGTCTTTGCCCTTGTCGAGCGCGGCGTTGATGGTGACGTCGGTATCGCGGTCGGGACGGGCGATGTAGAAGTGCGAGAGAGGTACGGACCGTCCTGCGGTTGAACCCTTCTTCCAGGTAATACCCGAGGAGTTCTCGCGGATGGCGGGGACGCGCACGCTGAAGTTGCCCTTGGCATCGACCTGCAGGAAGGGCTTCTCGCGGACGACGGGTACAGTCGCCACTTTGGTGAAGGGAGGCTTGGGCCACTCGCCTTCGGGAGCGTGCTCGGCGCCGACGAAGACCATGTTCCAGTTTGCGCCGGTCCACTGCTGCCACTCGGTGTTACGCGAGATCCATTGCTGCTGCGTGCCGGAGTCGACGGTGCCATCGACCAGCGAGTCTGAGAGCCAGCCGCCGCTAGCCCAGCCGCGCTTCTGATGCAGCACCATGTTGCCCAGTACATGCATGCGGCGCGCAGCGATCGCCTGCGAGACTGCCCACTGCATGGTGCCGCTCGTCGGGACAACCGAGAAGCCTTCGACGCCGCGCCAGAAGGTGGTGGTGGCGTTGTTGTTTTTGGAGGCTGCGTCGGCATGCACGTCGCCGGCTACTCGGACATCGTCACGGCCTGCGCCGAGGCCGAGGACCTGTGTGTAGAAACCGACGGGGATGTCGAGGTTGTACTTRCCGGGCATGAGCAGGAACGCATAGCGCGAGCTGCCGAACTCGGCGTGTTGTTGTTCGGTGTAGACCTTGTCGATGGCCYGCTGCATCTCGTCATGGTTCATCCCAGGACGAAAAAGCTTTACGTTGGGCCCCCAATCCAGGTTTTCCGGGTTGAGGCGTGGGGACTTTTGCGCTATTGCTACAGCAGAGACAAAACTTAGTACGACACCTGCAACCACTCGCATCTTCATCTGCAATTCGTCCTTACTTGCCTGCTGTTACGTGGAAGCTCTTGTGCTCCGTCGCGGTGGCGTCGAAGCCTGCCCA
>NZ_JBFRCY010000800.1:0-1983 GCF_052113305.1 Terriglobus sp. YAF25 | reverse complement strand
GAAGAAGAGCGTACCAAGGCAGATCTTAACGTTCAGCGGAGCACCGCAGCTGTATCGACCTACGGTGTTCGATAGTTTTACTCCCCGGGCTCACTTGATTTCCCCTTCTTCGTAGTCCTACAGCCGCTCCTAAGGGCATGTTTTCTGCTCCGTTCCTGTATCTAACGAATGGAGTCGATGGCCGAGCTGTACAAGTCAGGTGTACGAGACATATTCCTTGTACGGATAAAGCATTCTTAGGCGAATGAATGGCGAAGGATGTATACTTTATTAGATAGTTCTGAACGTTTCTAAACAGAATTGCACCTCGCCGATATATCTAAGGGAGGTAGAGTATGGCATTTGACGAACAGAAAGCCACGGAAGCTGCAGCATACCTTCTCAGGTTGCGAGGCGGACGTATGTCTTACCTGAAACTGATCAAGTTGCTTTATCTCGCCGATAGGGAAGCGCTCGCTCGGTGGGGGTTTTCGATCAGCAATGATGCACACTACTCGATGCCACATGGGCCTGTCGTTAGTCACACATACAATCTCATGATTGATGAGGTAGACAAGCCATTTTGGAGTCAGTACATAACTCCTCCCCTTGGCAATTATGAGATCGAGTTGA
This sequence comes from Terriglobus sp. YAF25, assembly GCF_052113305.1. Taxonomy (NCBI): domain Bacteria; kingdom Pseudomonadati; phylum Acidobacteriota; class Terriglobia; order Terriglobales; family Acidobacteriaceae; genus Terriglobus; species Terriglobus sp. YAF25. The sequence goes on along the minus strand of NZ_JBFRCY010000800.1, from coordinate 1,371 downwards.
CGGCTGCGGAATGTCCTACGGATAAACTGTCCCGCGCAGAAGAGAAGTTGCTGTCGGAAATATTCGACAAGTATGGCAGGATGACGCGGTGGCAGCTGCGTGATTTCAGCCACACGTTGCCAGAATGGCATGATCCTGACGGCTCATCAGCGGCTATCAGTACTCGAGAAATCCTTGCCGTTCAAGGCGTTCCGGAAGACGATATTTTGGCGATTCTCAAGGAGAACGATGAAGTCGAGCGTTCTGAACGAATCTTGGGAAGCGTCGCATAACACATGAACTGTGGTGATGCTTTCATGATCGAAGATGACGATCAGGCTAAAGAGCATCTACACATTGTGCTGTCAAAACCTAACAACCGTGGCGAGTTAGTGACTGCCTCGATATGCACACAGCAGTCAAGGTCGGAAATCCTTGTATGCCTGGGCGTCGGGGACCATCCCTTCATTTCTCGACCATCTGTAGTCCCCTACCGGCATGCTCGTATACGTCGAGTGGGTGACATCGAGTCTGCGATTAAGAACGGCACTGCACGACCCAGGGAGAGAGCTTCCCGTCAAGTCGTTTCGAGAATGCAGGCAGGGCTCTTAGACTCAGCTTTTGTGGCTAATGAAGTCCGAGCGTTCTACAGGGAATGCGAAGGCCAGGGGCTACACAACTATGAGGAATGACCATCGGTGGCGTCCCTGGCCGCCATCCCGATAACTACGGCAACTTCGGCCGCGCTCCCTGGAGCGTAGCTCGGTGGTTTGCGCGCGGCCCTGAAAAGGCCAACTGCCGACGCATCGATCTCGTCCACCATTTCGGCTCGAACGTCCTGTCGCTTACGGGCTTTGGCTGGCAATCTCGTTGATAGAGGTCTTACAGCTCTCCGCATCACGGAGAAACTTGCCGACTGAAAGCGTCCGAAGAAATGTGTATCGGTAGCTACTAATCTTCTCGGAGTCGTCATCCTTCGGCCAGTTCTCCATCATGGAGCGCATGCGCGGGATATCGATCATGCCATTTACGGAAGGGGACTTCTCCAGTTTCCGTATCTCTTCCTGCAGTTGCGGCAAAGCCTTAGCCGCTTCGATATGCCAGTCGGTCGCCTGCAGGCCTTTCCGTGTTTCGTAGCGAACTTTTTTCGGCAAGCGATCGGCAAGACCATTCCGAAGCAGCGCAGACGGTAAACCGTCTCGCATCCACTCCGTCGCAGGAATGCTCATACAAAATTCYAGCAGCCGGCGATCGGTTGTCGGATCACGTTCGTCTACTCCCCAGGCGGCCAGGGTTCCTTTGCGAGTTGCAGCCAGGTCGCTTCGCTGCAAGAGGAACATTCTCCAACGGACATGATCTGCGGTAAAGGCAAACGGAGATGGAGGCGGCAAC
>NZ_JBFRCY010000799.1:0-3421 GCF_052113305.1 Terriglobus sp. YAF25 | reverse complement strand
GCCGGGAGGAGCGCTCGGGGGCGTTGGTCCTGCCGGCGACACTCGTGCCTGGGATGCACATACGGGCAAACTGGTATGGACGTTTCACTCCGTTCCGCGGCCGGGAGAGCCGGGGCACGAAAGCTGGGCCGGCGATTCCTGGAAGGATCGGTCGGGCGTCAACGTCTGGGGTTACATGACGATCGACGAGGCACGAGGCATTCTCTATATGCCTCTAGGAGCGCCCAATAATGATCGCGTTGGTGTCGATCGGCCAGGCGATAATCTATTCGGTTCTTCTCTCGTCGCCGTCAATGCAAATACTGGCAAGCTGCTGTGGTATTTTCAAGTGGTTCACCACGACATCTGGGATATAGACACCCAGTCGCCACCGACTCTGTTTGATGTAAAGCGCGCCGGCAAAATCATCCCCGCGGTAGCCACTGTTAACAAAAACGGATTGATGTTTATTCTCGATCGCGTTACGGGCAAGCCGATCTACGGTGTTGTGGAGCGACCCGTTCCTGCAAGTAATGTCCCTGGAGAAAAGACTTCTCCAACACAACCCTTCCCCGTGCTTCCCGAACCGCTTTCGCAAACGACCCTAAGCCGATCGAACCTCTACAAGGACACCCCTGAGCATCAGGCATGGTGCGAACGATATGTCGATGACAACAATATGCTCCTCGGAGATGTATATACCCCTCCGGCATTAGATCGGTACACCGTTGTTCTGCCCGGGACACAAGGCGGCGTGAACTATTATGGCGGAGCGTTCGATCCTAAGCTCGGTCTATTCATAGCCAATGTGAACAATCTTGCGCAGCCGGTGCGTGTGATACGCGACGCTGACGGGAGCTATATCAACTCGGGGCCGCTCGCGGGCGTGGCGCGCTTCTGGAATCCCAGCAATCACTTACCCTGTGGTCCCACGCCTTGGGGAGAGTTGGTGGCTGTCGACGTCAATACCGGAAAGATAGCATGGCGCTCGACACTGGGAGTTACCGATAGTTTGCCCGAGGGGAAGCGGAATACTGGTAGGCCGGGTCTCGGCGGAGCTATCATCACGGGCAGCGGATTGGTCTTCATTGGTGCTACCGATGACTCTCGCTTCCGGGCATTTGATGCAAAAAACGGAAAAGAGATATGGACAGTCAAATTGCCGGCTTCCGCAGAAGCTACGCCGATTACCTACGCCGCGAATGGTAAGCAATATGTAGCTGTTGTCGCAACCGGGGGCGGCCTGATCGGCGCTAAATTGGCCAGTGATTCATTGGTGGTGTACAGCCTCCCTGATGCTAATGGCGCGGTGGCATTTCGACCTACACAGCCTTCCGCAAGGGCGCCACAGGTATCGCCCTCTGTGAAGGCGGCGCCGACCGTGGCTACATCGCAGCTTATAAAACAACTAAGCGCATCTGATCTCGCTCTCTTTCCGGCGGGGCCAGGTCGGTTTTCTTTGCGGAAAACGCCCATGGATGCGGAAGCGGCTATGTCGATTCCACGCTGTGCTTCAGGGAAAATTCAGGCTACCCGGCATACGCTTTTATTCGATGAACTTTAGAATTCTTCTTCGCACTCTTGTTCTGCTCTTCCTGTCGTCAGCCTTGTACTCACAGGTGACGGTGTCAGGACATATCTCAGATCCAGATGGCGCGAATGTCCCAGATGTTCAGGTTGCAATTTCCGCCAATGGCCGGAAGCTAACTACGACGTCGGACAACAATGGAAGCTTCCGGTTTTTACACGTGGCGCCGGGTGCCTACCGGTTGAGAGTGGAAGCAGCCCACGGTTTCGAAGCGTACGAAAGAAATATCGCGGCGGGCACGAATGCGGTCAGTCTCTCTATTCAGCTCAAGGTGAGCTCGGTCGCACAAGAGGTTGTCGTCGCTAGCGAACCCGATGCCGTCTCGTTGGATGACTCGAATAATCGAGACCAGATCAAGGCGGACGCGAGTCTGTTGCAATCCGTGCCGGTGTTTGACCAAAACTACATCGCGGCGCTTAGCCCCTTTCTTGACCAAACAGGTATTGGCACCGGGGGAGTAACCATTGTTGTGGACGGGGTCGAGAGGAAGGGAATCGGTGTTTCGGCTTCCGCGATCGCGGAGGTGAGGATCAATCGAGATCCGTATAGCGCGGAAACGAGACAGCCCGGACGCGGCCGCATCGACATCATTACCAAGCCAGGAACTCCGCATGTTCACGGCAGCTTTAACTTCACCATACGAGACTCTGTGACGGATGCGAAAAACTATTTCGCGGTAACGAAACCGTTCGAACAGAAGCGGATTTACGAGGGTTCCATCACGGGGCCTGCGGCGATGGACCACCACACAACCTTCCTCATCTCCGGAACGCGGCAGGAAGACAATCTCCAATCCATCGTGCATGCCATCACCCCTTCGGGTGTCACCAACGCCAATGTTGCAACGCCATTGCACAATACAGAGTTTGCGGCACGTATTTCGCACGACTTCTCGCCGGCGAACCGCGTCTCGCTTCAATACAACGTCAGTGATGTCGTGACAAGGAACCAAAGTGTGGGCGGGCTTGTTCTGGCTGAGGCGGGAACGAATCAGAGAGTCCGCGAGGATGATGTGATCTTCACACAGCGCATCATCGTGACGCCGAACCTTCTGAACCAGATCCAATTGTTCTATGAGCAAGACTATGGTCCCATCCGCAGTACGACGAACGCTCCCAGGATTGTTGTCGATGGGAATTTCGTTGGCGGAGGCGCCCAGGCCGACATGCTGCAGAATGAGAACAATCTGAAGATCAACGACACTGTGAGTTGGACCCACAGACATCACTACGTCACATTTGGCGTGAATATTCCCAATCTGAGTCGCCGTGCATGGGACGACAATTCGAATCGGTGGGGTACGTACAACTTTGCGAGTCTCAGTGATTACCAGTCGGCAAAGCCATATTCCTTCACGCAGCAGGCTGGCCCCGGACGCGCGATCTTCTGGATGAACGAACTGGGCGCATTTGTGCAAGACCAGGTCCAGTTGAGAAAAAACTTACAGGTATCGTTCGGTATCCGCTATGACTGGCAAACCTACTTCAAGGCATGGAATGATTTTGGTCCACGCGGGTCCATAGCATACCGCTTCAAAGACCAGAAGACCGTACTGCGAGGGGGAGCCGGGCTTTTCTTCGATCGAAGCGGCGCTCCGCCGGAAGCCGATCTGAATCGATACAACGGGCATACGATTCGAGCGGTTACTCTTCTGAATCCTGGCTATCCAAATCCGTATCCTCCGGGTATGGACATTAACTCCTTCCCGACCAATCTTGTGACACTGGAGCCTGCTGGACGAGTCCCGTACAACATCAACTACAGCCTTACGGCGGAACGTGAGCTGGTGAAGGGACTGACCCTTGCGGTTACCTACCGCGGGATGAGGGGAATATCGCTTCTGCGGTCGAGAAA
>NZ_JBFRCY010000798.1:0-1997 GCF_052113305.1 Terriglobus sp. YAF25 | reverse complement strand
CTTTGCCATCGCGCTCATAGCGATACTTCGCCAGCAGCCCGATCATCCACGGCTCATAGCCCTTGACGAAGTCGAAGCGAAAGCCGTCAAACTTCAACTCTTCAATGAGCAGGCGGGAGTACTCGTACATGGCCTCATAGACCCGCGGATTGCGATGACACAGGTGAGGGAAGCCGGCGAAGTTCTCGCCCTCCATCATTACCTGCTCATAACGGGAGGGATGAAAGCAGTTCCAGTCTCGAGGAAATTTACCCGACTTCGGGGTGAACTTCGTCCATCGCTTCTGTCCATCCAGCGGATTTAGCTCCTCTCCGTCGGCGCCGGAGTTGTGATTGATCACCATATCGGCATAGGCTCCGATCTTGTGGTCATGGATGGTCTTGATCAAAGCCTCCAGTTCGGCGCGGTTGCCGTACAGTGTCTTGACGCCGCCCTTCTGGTCGAAGTCTCCAAGGTCAAAGTAGTCATAGGGGTCATAACCGTTCGACTTGATGTCCGCGGCTTTTGAGATCGGAGGAAGCCAAAGCGCATTGATGCCCGAGTCCGCAAGCTGCGGTGTAAGTTCTCTGAGGTGATTCCACCATTCGCCGGCCTTGTTTTCATGGATCGGGGCGTCCCARTAAAAAGCCTGCATCATGACGGCCATATCGCGTTCTCCAGGGGAAGATGGTGCATGCGCTGTGCTGTAGTCTTATGTGCTTGATGGCGCATCCAAAGTGTTTGGATGCCGATTTCTTCGGAGGGCTGCTTTGACCGGCTTTGATCGCGAGAATGCACTAAAGACGGCCGGCGGAGCCTTGGTGGCGTGGTGGCGCGCCACGACACTCGATGCACTGATCGTGGGTGCGTTGTGGTGGCTTGGACTTACCCTCATCGGTGTCCCACTGGCTCCGCTGTGGGGCATGCTCGGCGGGCTGCTGCAGTTCATTCCCAACTTCGGTCCTGTACTTGGCGTCTGCGGTCCTGCGCTGGCGCTCCTGTTTACCGATAAGGACTGGTACAGCTACTGCTGGCTGCTGGGCCTCTATGGCGCGATCGCGGCCATAGACGGTCTGCTGATTCAACCCTATCTGCTGAAGCGGACGGCGCGTGTTCCCTGGTGGGCAGCCTTCTTCGGGCCGATTGTGCTGGGCATCATCATCCCCTTCTGGGGAGTCTTGCTGGCCCCGCCACTGCTGGCCATTATCTATGCGTTTCGGAAGCCCAAGGTAAATTAGTGTGGCTAGAGCGATCAGCCGTTTGCATGCCTTCGTTGACTCATTCTTCGCGGTTTTATCGCGAAGGGTGGGGGATCAGCGGAGCGAGACCGGTTTCTTTTTTAGAAAGTACAAATCCTTCAAGTGTTTCGAAGAAACGGTCGCGCATAGCGCGATACCCTGTTCTTTCGCTTACCAGCGAAGGAACGGGGCAACGAGAAAGTCGACTCTCCTATTATTTGCTGCCTAGCTGGCTAACCTTTGCGTTTCGATTCGCGAATGCGCCGGATCTCCTCCATGCGCTGCGCGAGTAGCTTTTCACGGCCATCCTGCGTGGGATGGTAGTAGCGGCGGTTCGCGAGAGACGGAGGCAGGCAATCCATATCGGCCACCTTGCCTTCGATGTCGTGGGCGTACTGATAATCCTTCCCATAATCGAGTGACTTCAGCAGCGAGGTGGGAGCATTGCGAAGGTGCAGCGGCACAGGCTCCGCGGCCGTGCGCTGGATATCCTGCTGGATCGCACCCCATGCGGTGTAGACCGCATTCGACTTCGGCGCCAGGGCGAGGTAGGTCACGGCCTGGGCGAGCGCGAGCTCTCCTTCCGGAGAACCGAGGAAGTGCATGGCATCGCGCGCCGAAAGGCAGAGATTGAGCGCCTCCGGCGCCGCCAGGCCGATATCTTCTACGGCCATCCGAACCACTCTGCGAGCCACATACATGGGGTCTTCGCCGGCGGCGAGCATCCGGCCAAGCCAGTACAGAGAGGCATCGGCGTCGGAGTTCCGCACCGACTTGTGC
>NZ_JBFRCY010000797.1:0-1997 GCF_052113305.1 Terriglobus sp. YAF25 | reverse complement strand
ATCCACACGCGCGCAGAAGAGCTTGAAGGCTGTGGGATCGGCATAGCGTAGCGTGACAAACTGCCTGGGCGTCACGATCATGGTTACGGCCGCCAGCTTGGGCTGCTGGTCGCGCGGACGGCTGACCAGCCGGACCGTGATGTACGAGGCGCCATCCTCGCGGTAGAGGTTGCTGCTGCTCTCCACCTCGGACATCTCTTCCCTGGTGGGAACAGAGAGCTCCATCGCACGTTCCACGGCGTGGTCTTCTTCCGGAGTGGGCGCCAGCAGGTCGATCCACGCGGCCTGCTGCAGCAGGGAGAGCGAATCGCCCTCGTCTATATGCAGCTTGCCGCCCTCCACATGAAACGACCGCAGCATCGGCTACTGCACCTTCCCTTGGGGACGCAGCTTTTCCAGCTCGACGGCGCAGGCAATCGCGTTCTGTGCGGCCAGCTTCAGGTTGTCCGCAGCCAGCCACAGCCACACGCGCGAGACCGGCGCACCGGAATCCTCGGGGAGGCGCACCAGGATCTCTTTCCGTCCCGCGGCGCTGACATTGCTTGGCGGCTCGGCGTCGCCCAACAGCACCTCGACGTGCTCGCCTTCGAGCGCGCGCTCCAGCAGAACCAACTCTATGGGCTGCGCAAACTCAAGCAGCACGCTGACGACATAGCCATGGAAGACCGGGGCATGCACAATCTGCAGCGCCGGCTCCGGCAGGCGTCCCGCGGCCAGCCGCGCAAAGTGCTTTTGAATACGGCCATCGGTGACTGACAGCCGCTGCAGGGCAGCGTCACCGAACTCAGGCAGCAGATTGAAGGCTGCCTGTGCGTCGTACTGTTCCTTGGGCAGCGACTGGAACGAGAGCAGGTTCAGCGTCTGCTGATGCAGCTCGTCCATCGCCTCCTTGCCCATCTGCGATGCCGGCTCATAGACCACCGCGGCCAGGCTCTTCAGCGGAAGGCTCTTCCCTGCACGTGCCGCGATAAGCGACAGCATCAGCGCCGCCGGATGCGCGGCGATCACCGCGACCGTGCTGAGGCTGAGCGCTGCGCCCGGGCCCTTGGCGGCCAGCACCTGCTCCACCCACGGACCCAGTACGACCGTCTCCGGCTGGTCTTCCATGGCATAGCTCAGATCCACAATGCCCACGCCTGCCTTCTTGGCGAAGCCCCAGCTATCGGCGGTCTGCGCGGCGGTGCCGACGAAGAAGACGAGGTCCAGGCCGTCGAAGGCGTCGGCGTCGATCTTCTGAATGAAGCTCATCTCGTCTTCCGTGGCCTCCAGCGTTCCGGCCAGCTCTTCATGGTCCAGCAGACGCACATCGGCGGCAGCCAGCACGCTTTGCCCCAACTCTTCATGCAGATCCTTGCCTGCCAGACTCGATGCGCCAGCCACGCCGACGTGATACACGCGTTCTTCCATCTTGATTTCCTTCCTGTTGCCGCTACGATGCGGTCTGTGTACGGCGGCGTCGCATCCATCCATAGCTCACGCGCGAGAACAGACCGTACACGGTATAGCTGAGCGCCAGCGTGATCAATGTAATCCCCGACCACAGGAAAAGCGGCACCACGGCCAGCGTCAGCAGAATCAGAAGCCGGAACGGATGGCCCCGGCTGAGGTTAATCTCTTTGCCGCTCCAGAAGCGCCAGCGGCTCACCATCAGGAACCCGACAAACGCAACGAACGACAACCACACCAGCGCGATCCAGATATTGTCGATCGGCTGGCCATCAAAGCAATGCACTACAGAAGCCACAACACCAGCCGCGGCAGGAATGGGCATACCGACAAAGTACTTCCGGTCTGGCCGTCCCGGATTCTGCGGCTTCGGGTCCTTGGTGATGTTAAACCGCGCCAGGCGGCTGGCTCCGCAGATGAGGAATAAAAAGCAGATGAACAGCCCCAGGTCCATGACCTTCTGCCGGAAGACCAGGTGGCCCACCATGGGCAGCATGCGGAATCCCCACAGGTAAGCCAGGATGCTGGGCGCCACGCCGAAGGTGATGACG